>JADFXY010000029.1:0-20839 GCA_015233355.1 Deltaproteobacteria bacterium
GTTTGACTCTCATCTCACTTCGAGGTAAGAATGCACTTGTTTGTATTGTTCACCTGAAGTCCGAGACTTACCCCGAGAATGAACTTAACCGTATGCCTCCCCGGTCGACTTGATGGAATCTGTGACTCTCCCCAATATGCCCCCTGTGTCTCTCCAGACCAGTTCAGATAGCGGTGGAATCTTGACCATGGCTATAACGGGTCGTCTCGATTCTATGACTACCGGCGGTATTTGGCGGGAAGCATTTGGTTTGCTGGAAAAGACACAGACTAAGGCCATCGTTTTAGACGCCTCCGGAATCACCTACTGTGATGGATCCGGAATCGGGTTTATCTTTGACCTGCGTCGGCGGTTGGAGCAGGCGGGGGGGAAAATGACCCTCCGGGGACTGCGGGACGAGTTCACCCAACTCCTGGATTTTTTTGATCCGGATGACTTCAAGGTGGCCACCGGTAAGCCGTCGAAAGGATCCGCCTTCGAAGAAATAGGTCGGGCTGCGGCCAAACTCTGGTCTGATTTGAGTTTGATGGTTTCTTTTGTGGGGGAAGTTGTCGTGGCCCTGGTCGGTGTGGCCAGGCATCCCGGCAGTGTCCGGTGGAAAGACGTTTTTTTCGTCATGGAGGCGTCCGGGGTCAATGCCCTGCCCATCGTGGCCCTGGTTAGTTTTCTCCTCGGCCTGGTCATGTCCTTCCAGGCGGCCATACCCATGCGCATGTTTGCCGCAGAGATATTCATCGCCAACCTGGTGGCCTTGTCCACGCTAAGGGAGTTGGGTCCGTTGATGACGGCCATTCTACTGGCCGGGCGCACCGGTTCCGCCTTTGCCGCGGAACTGGGGGCAATGAAGGTTAATGAAGAGATAGATGCCTTGGTCACCATGGGTCTTGATCCGGTCCCTTTTTTGGCCGTGCCCAGAATCTTGGCCACTGTTTTCGTCACTCCGTTGTTGGCTATTTTCGCCAATCTATTTGGATTGATCGGCGGTGGCGTGGTGATGCTCTCCCTGGGCTTTCCATTGATCACCTATGTTCACCGGGTAACTTCGGCGGTGACTTATGGCGATTTGTTAGGCGGGTTGCTCAAATCGCTTGTCTTCGGCTTGTTGGTGGCGGCCGTGGGTTGTATGCGAGGTCTGCAAACCAAGATCGGGGCTACTGCCGTGGGCGATTCCGCCACCAGTTCGGTGGTTGGGGGAATAATCCTTATTATTGTTGCGGATGGCATTTTTTCAGTGATGTTTTATTATCTTGGAGTCTAATGCCAGTGACTGAGGATGCCTATCCCATCATTAAAGTTCAAGGTATGACCGCCGGTTATGATGGAGATATCATCCTCGACAATCTATCCTTTGAGGTATATCGGGGAGAAGTATTTGTTATTTTAGGCGGTTCTGGTTGCGGTAAGAGTACCTTGCTCAAACAAATGATCGGGCTCTATAAGCCTACTTCGGGCCGAGTTCTGATCGACGGAGAGGATATCGTTACCGCCGATCATGATCAACGTATTAATATCATAAGAAAAATAGGTGTAATGTACCAGAGTGGAGCCCTTTTTGGCTCGATGGACTTGTTGGAGAACGTTCGGTTGCCGTTAGAAGTTTTTACTGATCTTCCGTCCGAAGCGATGGAGTTGATTGCCTTGATGAAACTGAAACTGGTCGGGTTGAACGGCTTCTCCCATCACATGCCTTCCGAGTTGAGCGGTGGTATGCGCAAACGAGCTGCCATCGCCCGGGCTATGGCCCTTGATCCCCAGATTCTATTTCTGGATGAGTTATCGGCTGGTCTCGATCCGATCACTTCAGTGGAATTGGATCACCTGATCCTAAATCTGGCCCGCAACCTGAAAATCACCTTTGTCATAGTCACCCATGAACTGCCCAGTATCTTCACCATTGCTGATCGGGCGATCATGCTGGACAAGGGACTAAAGGGAATTGTTGCTGAGGGGCATCCGGCGGATCTGCGGGATCACAGCGACAACCCTGGGGTGCGCCAATTCTTTAATCGCGAAGTGACCCCAACTGGATGAAAAACGAGTAACATGCAACAAGCAACAAGCAACCCGTAACCCGGTAGGGGGAAATGATCAATGAGCGCTCAAGCTCATTATTTTAAAATCGGACTATTCGTCATTATTGCCGTGGCCATTGCCATTGTGGCCATTGTAGTCTTGGGCGCCGGGGCCATCTTTCAAAAACGGGTGATGGTTGAGACTTACTTTGACACCTCGGTGCAAGGGCTCGACAAGGGTTCTCCTGTTAAGTATCGGGGCGTGCAGATCGGCAAAGTGGAAGAGATATCCATGGTGGCGGCTGTCTATGATGTTGACCGGCGTCATATCATGGTCCGGATGTCATTAACCATCCAAGACTTTGGCGAGTTGACTAAGGAACAGGTATACACGTCGTTGAAAGGTGATGTGGAGAAAGGGCTCCGGGTTCATCTGGCTCCCCAGGGCCTGACCGGCACGGCCTATATGGAATGGGATTTTGTTGATCCAGCCTATAATCCCCCTATGAAAATTGATTGGACATCTAAATATCTTTATATTCCGTCCACCCCTAACACGATTTCCAGGCTGAGTGACGCTCTAGACAGGGTGATGAGAACTTTTGACAAGATCGACATACGTGATCTGGCCCTCAACATGGAACAGATAGTGTCTAAGGTGAATGACAAGTTGGGCGGGGTGGATGTGAAGGAGATCAGCCGCCAGGCCGTTATGTTGGTCGCTGAGACACGTGAAACCAACCAAAAAATTGGTCAGTTAATCCTGAAATCAGAAAAACCTCTGAAACAGATAATAGCTGATGCTTCTCAGACCATGGCCGGGGCCAGGCGAGTTATGGAAACCTCGGGAAAACCCCTGGCTCAGAGCATTTCCACGCTGAAAGAGACTACGGCCACCATAGATCACATGGCTAAAAACCTGGACAACTTTTCAGCCGGTTTGCCAGGTACGCTCAATCAACTCCGAGCTACTTTGGAGCGGCTTGACCGGTTGGTCGCGTTTCAGCAGCAAGACATCGAAAAGGTGGTTGTCAACATTAGACAAATCTCTGAAAACGTAAAAGAATTAACTGAGAATGCCAAAAAGTATCCGGCCCAAAGCCTGTTTGGCGATGCCCCAGCCAAGTCGTCCCCGGGAGAAAAACGATGAAAGGAAGAACCTTATTAGCCTGTTCTTTAACCATGGCCGTGTTCATCTGGCTGACCGGGTGCGTTAAGCTGGACAAGAGCTATCCGGATAAGCATTATTATGCCCTGGATATCACTCGGCCTCGAAGCGATGTCGGGCCCCAAGTCGGACCGGTGTTGATGCTTCGCAACATCACGGTCTCGCCCAGATATGACGGCAAGAATTTTGTTTACCGTCAGGTCGATTTAAGCTATCAATCAGATTTTTATAATGAATTTTTTTTGTCACCGGGCCTGATGGTCACGGAGGTAATCCGTAATTGGATGACGGCCGGCGGCCTGTTTCAGAATGTGGTGGACACGCCCAGTTATGTATCACCCAATTATATTTTGGAGGGAGCCGTCAACTCGCTCTATGGGGATTACCGGAATAGTCGGACTCCTCAGGCGGTCCTGGAGATGCAATTCTTTCTGGTCCAGTCCCTGGATGGGAAAACGCCCATCATTTTTCAGAAGCAGTACCGGCAAACTGTGGCTCTATCCAATGACTCTCCTCAAGCCCTGGCCAGGGGCTGGAATGACGGCTTGACCCGGATTCTAACCGAATTGGAACAGGACATGAAGCACAAACTTTTATCGCCGTCTCATGTTAAAAACTGATATTCCACCAAGGTGCCTTGAACGGCCGTAATTTGTGTATGTTGATCCCGCCTCGGGATGGGCTCGACCTGGAGGATTACAAGATTTTGAAACCTGACTCATGCCGGAATAAGTTCATTTCCATAATTATCCCTGCCTATAATGAGGCTCAAAGAATCGGGCGGACTATCCAGGAGCTTAACGCTTTCTTGCACCAGCGTGGGCTTTGCTATGAGCTTATCGTTGTTAATGACGGCAGCCGGGATAACACCTCGGCGGCGGCTAAAGCGGCCATCGAAGATTATCAGGTGAGGAATTTTACCCTAATTGAATTAAAAAATAATCAAGGCAAGGGCTCTGCCGTGACCAGCGGAGTCAAACAAGCCACAGGTGATATTATAGGATTTATCGATGCCGACTTACCGGTGGATTTAACCTGTATAGACTCCATGATCGCGGCTGTTGAAGGTGGGGTTGATTTAGCTATCGGGGCGCGGGATCTGAAAGAATCGGTGATCAATCCTAATCAAAATAAAATCCGCCTTTTTGCCGGCCGCGTTTTTTCCCACCTCATAAATTTAGTCCTGTTCAAAGAGGTGTTCGATACCCAATGTGGCGTAAAATTTTTTAAGGCTAACCCGGCAAAAGCAATCTTTGAACGATTAACCATCCCTGGATTCGGATTTGACGTGGAGGTTATTTTTCTGGCCGTAAAATTTGGGCTGGTCATTAAACGAACCCCGGTTAAGCTGGTCAATACCAATGGCTCTAGAGTGCGTTTGTGGCGAGACGCCGTGATCATGTTTACTGATTTATTTAAAATAAGAAGAAACGCCGGACAAGGACGATATGACCTTTGCGGTCATCGAAGGGGGCTCATCCCCAACATTGTCCGGAACAGGGGCGAATAAAACTGCGGCGTTAGGAGGCGAATTATGTTGGATGTTTCCGAATTGATTAAGCGGCTGGACAAATATTATCCTAATCCCCAGACGTCGTTGAATTACGGCAATCCCTTTGAACTGTTGGTCGCCACGATCCTTTCGGCCCAATGTACCGACGTCCGGGTTAATGAAGTGACCAAGACTCTATTTCAGAAGTACCGCGGGCCCCAGGACCTGGCCGAAGCCAACCTGACCGAACTGGAAGAAGATGTCCGGCCCACCGGATTCTTTAAGAATAAGGCCAAGAATTTGAAGAATTGCGCCGCTCAAATTGTGGCCCGATTTAACGGCCGGGTCCCAACTACCCTCGACGAACTGGTGTCGTTGCCGGGTGTCGGCCGGAAAACGGCTAATTGTGTGCTGGGGTCGGCTTATGGCATCCCTGGGATTGTGGTCGATACCCATGTGGCCCGGGTTAGTCAGCGCCTGGGATTGACCGATCATGAGGATCCGGTCAAGATCGAGTTTGCCTTGATGGAACTTATCCCCAAAGACCATTGGGTGGATTTCTCACACCAAATCATTCTCCATGGCCGGGCTGTCTGCCAGGCCCGCAAACCTGCCTGCCCCCAGTGCCGGTTAAACGATCTTTGCCGCTACTATCAAGGGACGCTCCGTAACTGACTTACAAATAAATGTTTTTTTGACCGGTCGGTTTTTTGTCTTCGTCCCGTAACACTTGACATCGCTACTTCTTTGCCATATAATCTATCCGAGCGAAGGGGATACCGGCATCTTATAACTTATTAATGTCACGCCAATCGTCCGATGTCCGGAGAAGCAAATTCCCATTCCCTGAAATTTTCCTTCGTTCCGCCGCTTCCGCAACTTCTCTATTCCCGAATATCAATTATCCCTTGGCTCAAATAGACAACCGGGGGCACCTCATGCGTGGGATTGGCCATCTGATGAAAGTACCCGGGTCCACGGCGCTGGCTTTCGGTCTGGTCTGGCTCCTGCTGAGCTGGCCATTTTGGGCCGGGCCCGAATACCGGGAACCTGGATTTTTGTTGAGTTATCTTTTTATCATTTGGATTTTTTTGGTCGGGGTGCCGGCCCTGGCCGCGGGAGACTCAGTCTCGACTAGGGCTGAAGAGAATCAGCAGGAGGACGCCGGGACTGATGTTTAGTTCGTCGCTTCTCCTGGCCATTACTTGCCTTTACATGGGCCTGCTGTTCATAACCGCCCTGGTCGTTGAACGCCGGGCCCAGGGCGGGAAAAATCCAAGCAATCACCCGGTAGTTTATTCCTTGTCCCTGGCTGTTTATTGCACGTCCTGGACCTATTACGGGAGCGTGGGTAAGGCGGCCAACTCCGGGATGTTGTTCCTGACCATTTACCTGGGCCCCACCCTGGTCTCCATCTTCTGGTGGACTATCTTACGTCAGATGGTCCGCATCAAAAACACCTACCGGATCACCAGCATTGCCGATTTTATTTCCCTGCGGTATGATAAGTCCCAGGCTGTCGCGGCCCTGGCCACGATTATTGCCTTGGTGGGTCTCACGCCCTATATTGCCTTGCAGTTAAAGGCTGTTGTCTCCACCTTCGGGATATTGACGCAACGGCCGGAATCGGAGGCCGCCCAAAGTAATGTGGGTATCCTGGTCGTGGCTTTGATGATCCTGTTTACGGTCGTCTTCGGGGCTAGAAGGATCGATCCCACTGAGAGGCACCAGGGCCTGGTCATGGCCGTGGTCCTGGAGTCGGTGGTTAAACTGGTCGCCTTCCTGGCCGTGGGGATCTTCGTCACCTATTATCTCTACGATGGGTTTGGAGATATTATCGCAAGATTTCAACTTAGTCCCTGGCACAAGTTGATGATCACCGGTGACGGCCGGGACAGCTCTTATCTTACCTGGGCCAGTTACCTGGTCCTGTCCATGTCGGCCATTATGTTCTTGCCCCGGCAGTTTCACGTGGCCGTGGTGGAAAATTTTGACGAGCGACACATTCCGACGGCCATGTGGCTGTTCCCGGTGTACATGATCGCGATCAACCTGTTTGTGGTGCCCATGGCCATGACCGGCCTGTTGTCTGGTCATCCGGTCGACAAAGCCGACATGTTCGTGCTCCTCCTACCCATGGCCGCGGGGCAGCAGTGGCTGTCTCTCATGGTATTTTTGGGCGGCTTCTCCGCGGCTACGGCCATGATCATTCTTTCTTCCATGACCTTGTCGACCATGGTGACCAATCACCTGTTCATGCCTCTGATCTCGTCCTTTAAGCAACTTGGCTTTCTGCGCCGATACCTGCTGCCGTGCCGCTGGATGGCCATTGCCCTGATTATTCTATCTGGATACTGGTTCGAGAAGGCAGTCGGGGAATTTTACCTCCTGGTGAACATCGGGATTATGTCCTTCGCCGCCGTCTTGCAGTTTGCTCCGGCCATTATCGGCGGCTTATATTGGCGCCGAGGCAACAAACCGGGCGCCCTGATGGGCATGTCCGCGGGATTTGCCATGTGGATTTATACCCAATTGATTCCGGCCTTTGTCAGGAATGGTTGGTTGTCTCCAGCCCTCTTGACAGACGGCCCCTGGGGTCTGAAATTGATGGCTCCGGAACATTTTTTGGGCGTGACCGGCCTGGATTCGGTAACCCATACGGTTTTCTGGACCATGCTGGTGAACATCGGGCTTTACTTAATCGGGGCGCTTTATTTTAAAGGGAGTGACCAGGAACAAAGACTGGCCGAGGAGTTTGTTACCGCTCTCCGGCCCGGCCGGACGTTAGGGGCGCCTGTGGTTCGTCAGGCCGACATCAATTTATCGGAGAAAAAAGACCTGTTTGAAAAAAGATTAGCCCGGTATTTTCCCTCATCGCGGGCGAAAAACATAGTTGATGACTGTATCATGACCCTGGGGTTGGCCGGAAAGGAATGGATTTCCATTACGGAACTGGCTGAATTGAACAGCGCGGTCGAACGATCTCTGGCCGGGTCCATTGGAGCTGCCGCGGCCCATAGTGCCTTGCCGGAGCGAATGATTTTTTCCTTAACTGAATCCCTGGCCTTGTCCGACGTCTATGCCCGGAAGCTGGCTGAATTACGGGTGCCTCCGGAGGAACTCAAGCGGCGGATTGACTACCACCAGGAGCGGGAAGCCCTGCTCAACAGCCAGGCTGAGGAAATGGCAACGCAAATTATGGAGAGGGAAAGGGAGATTGTCCGCCGGCAAGAGGTGGAGCAAGCTCTCCGGGAGAGTGAAGAGCGCTATCGGACCATCCTGCAAACGGCCCCCAACGCCATCACCCTGACCAGACTCGAAGGTGGCCAATACTTAGAAGCCAACGAGGCTTTTTGCCGGATCACCGGGTATCCCCGTGAGGAGGTCCTGGGTAAGACGCCCTTTGAGCTAAATTTATTGGCCAATCCGGAAGACCGGCAAAGATTGATCGATGAACTGAAAGAAAAAGGCGAATTAATCGGCTTTGAACTCCAATACCGCAAGAAGGATGGAACAATTATTGATGCCCTGCTCTCGGCCCGTGGGCTGCGTTCCGGTCGGGAGGATTGCCTGCTGGTGGTTGGCACGGATATTACCGCCCGAAAACAGGCTGAAGTGATGTTAAAGGAATCAGAAGAAAAATACCGGAATCTTTTTACCTTCGCCCCGGTGGGCATCGCCATCACGGCCGTCGGCGGGAGAGTGCTCTCTTACAATGATGCGTTCCTGAAGATGTTTAAGTATGATGATAAAGATTTGTCGGCTGGGATGAACGCCAGGGATTTTTACCGGAACTCCGGCGCAGACCGGATGGAAATGCTGAATAAACTAATGGCGGAAGGGCAGTTGGAAAACTACCAGGAAGAGCTTTTTGACAGCACCGGGAAAGGGTTTCCGGCCAGTTTGTCTTTGCGGGTGATTCAGTATGAAGGTCAGACTTGCATTCAAACGATTATTCGTGATATTACTGAGATAAAGAAGTTGGAAAGCGCCTTGATGGATTACGCCGAAAATCTGGAAATGATGGTCGATAGAAAGACCAGGGAACTCAAAGCCGCCAATGAAGAACTATCTGCAGTTATTACGAGCCTGGAAGAAACCAGGGAACAGTTGGCCGTGAGCGCCCACCAGGCGGGTATGGCTGAACTGGCGGTGTCGATTTTGCACAATATCGGCAATGCCGTCAACTCCATAAATGTCCGGTTGAGCCGGTTGGATGGAAACCTGAGCGGACGAGACATTATCTCGTTGGAAAAGATTCATAACCTGCTGCAAACGGAAGAGATGATTCCGGCCCAGTCACCGGCCCAGGCCGACCGCAGGGGCAAGTTGATTAAATACTTTGATGCCACCATTGCCTCATTCAAAGAGAATTACCAGCGGATGCGGGACGATCACGAATTCATGAAAAGAGGGCTCGATCATGTCATCGAGACCATCTCGTTGCAGCAGAAATATGCCGGCATTAGGGGATCGGAAACACCGGAAAACTTGAACGATCTGCTGCGCGACGCCCTGGACATGCTCATGGATTCCATCAAGAAACGGGGCATCGCCGTAGAACTTCAGCAGAACCCGGTCCCGCCGGTCATGATCAATCGAAATAGAATGGTTCAGATTCTAATTAATATCATCAAGAATAGCTATGAGGCCATCGACCAGACGGGCAGAACAACCGATCACAAAATTAATCTCAGCACCACGGTGGAAAAGGAAGACGGCCGAGAATACGTCCGGATAGTCATTGCGGATACGGGAGTCGGGGGCGCCCCGGATGTCTTGATTAAGGCCTTTCGGTTTAATTTTTCGACTAAGGGCCGGGGTTCCGGATTCGGGCTACACGACGCGGCTAATTACATTAACGCCCAAAACGGGTCCATCGATATGTTCAGCGAGGGGCCGGGCCAGGGGACGCGAATGGTTATCAGGCTGCCGATACCAAAAGGAGAACACGGCGGTGAACAACCGAATAATAGTAATTGATGACGAAGAGTCAATCCTTAACGACTACATTATGATACTGGCCCCTGAAGGGGAGAGCCCCACCCGGCGTCAAGAGATAGACGCCTTGGAGGCGGAGTTATTTGGCGAAACCTCCGCCCCGGCATTGATTGCCCAGGAGCGATACGATGTGGTTACAGCCGGGCAAGGGCGCGAAGGTTTTGAAAAAGTTAAACAAAGCCGGGAGGCTGGGGAACCGTTTGCCCTGGCCTTTGTAGACATCAGGATGCCGCCCGGTTGGGATGGACTCCAGACGGCTAAGATGATTAGGGAAATAGACAAGGAGATCGAGCTGGTTATTGTGACGGCCTACTCCGACCGTGACCGGCGGGAGATCGTGGCCAAAGTAGGCGCGCCGGAACGGTTGCTCTATATCAAGAAACCCTTCGATCCCGACGAAATCAGGCAATTGGCTCTGGCCTTGACCAAGAAATGGGACTTAGAAAGAAAAGCGGAAAGGCACGCCGAGTATCTGAGTCACCTCTTGGATTCGGTGCGGCGGCTTAAGACCATCAGTATGTCTTCCATGAAGGAGGTATTGGCCGCAATTCTGGGTGAGGTGCTCTCTTTTAGCGATGCCCATAAAGGCTTTATCGCCAGGCTCGACCGCGGGAAGGTGCGAGTGGAAATCGCCTCGGAAGACCTGCTGTCGGAAGAGATTGACTTATTGATCAAGAAGGCGTCTGAAGAACTTAACCAGGTGGATGGGATTACCTGGATCAACGGGATCATGATCTTTCCGCTCGAAAATGCCGAAGGGACCTTGTTTATGCTGGTCTCGGACGCGGCCCCGTCGAGATCCGAAGAACGGGTGGGGTTGCTCAAGCTCCTGTTGGAGACATCGGTGGAGGTTCTGGAAAATGTAAGGAAACATGAACATTATGTCCGGAGTCAGCGGATCGCCACCATAGGTCAAATTGCGGCCGGCATCATCCATGAGATCAACAATCCCCTGGCCGGTATCGTCGGGGCGGCTGAAATGTCTCGAATTCAGGTGGATAAGTTGGGAAACTTTTGCCGGGAATATGAAGCGGAGTTGAGCCGGACCGACCCTTTCCCGGAGGTAACCGAACGGCTGAAAGAGCTTCACCGGCGTTTTAATTTGGCCGGGATCCAGAAGAAGTTGGTTGATTATCATGAGATTATTCTGGCAGGTGGAGATCGGGTCCGGGGCCTGATGGGCAACATCAGAAGTTTTTCCAGGTGCAACGACGTGTTTGCCCCCGAGATCCAGGACGTCGGCCCCGCCCTGGAGGATACCTTGCGGCTGGCCCAGAACTCTCTGAGACATGGGATCACCGTCCATAGAGAATGGACCACCCCCCTTATAGCCAGGTGCGATTTGAACAGCCTCAAGCAAGTCTTCCTGAACCTTATTCTCAATGCCGCCCAGGCCATGAACGGGTCTGGAGAATTGTGGCTTAAAGGCTGGAATGAATCCGGTAAGGCCATGATCACCATAACAGATTCCGGACCGGGCATTCCGGAAGAGGACCAGTGCCGGATATTTGAGGCATTCTACACCACCAAAGCAGACGGCACCGGCCTCGGGATGTCCATTGTCAAAGGCATTATCGAAAAGCACCGGGGCACAATTACAGTGACCTCCAAACCCGGCCAGGGGGCCGCCTTTCACCTGGAGATACCGGCGGAGTAACCTGATATTGCGAGGAACAGGCTGATGACCACCAAAAAAAACTGGAAATATTATCTTGGGTTGTCTCTCTTCTTTTATAGTTTTATTCCTTTGTGCACGGTGGAGCTGGTTTTTTTTCTGCCTTTTCTATCATTCACCAAGACTCAGGCCACCACCTTCGCGGCTGTATATCTGGGTTCGGGTGAAATCGCCTTTTTGGCCGCGGCGGCTCTCTTAGGCAAACCTTTTATTCAGTCTATCAAGGCTAAGGTCAAGGGCTTCTTTGTTAAAGATAAGGCGGCGGGACCGCCGAAACCGATCAGCCGGAGGCGTCATCAGTTTGGAGTCTTCCTGTTCTTTTTCAGCTTTTTGCCCTATTTCGTCACTTTGGGAATTCTTCTGATGGGCCGGCCCCAAGGCCGGGAGCTGCGGACCCTGGTGGCTATTTTACTTTCCGGAGACGCCGTATTCGTTATCAGTCTTTTTGTTTTAGGCGAAGAATTCTGGGCGCGGCTGAAGAAGCTGTTTGAGTGGCCGGGCCGGGAGGTGAGTCAGGGCAATGATGGATGACCGATTTATGCCGGGAAATGATTGGGGCTTGATCAGATTGGCCATATTCTTCGGCGGACTGGGCCTTTTTTTATGTCTGGAATTGATCGCCCCGTATCGGCCGGCTAGTGTCTCAAAATTGAACCGGTGGATGTTTAACATAGGTCTGGCCGTCTTCAACACGCTGGCCCTGCGATTGATCTTCGCTTCAGCCATTGTCCAGACGGCGGCTCAGGTCTCCCACCAGAGGCTGGGTCTGCTCAATATCCAGCCTCTGCCGCATTGGGCCAGGATTCTAATCACGATTATCTTTTTGGATTTTATTTTATATGTCTGGCATCTGTTGAACCATGAGATGCCGCTGCTGTGGCGTTTCCATCGAGTTCATCATTGCGATCTGAATATGGACGCGTCTACGGCGACCCGGTTTCACCTGGGTGAGCTGGCTATTTCGGCTGTGATCAAAATCGGTCTGATTTTTTTTCTGGGCGCGGATGTCTTGGGGGTGATCTGGTTTGAAATCCTGGTGGTGTTCACGGCTCAGTTCCAGCACAGCTCCCTAAAGGTTCCAGTCTGGTTTGAGAAAATTTACTGGGTTCTATTCGTGCCGCCGGCAATGCACCGAATTCATCATTCGGTAGTGATTAAAGAAAGGAACACCAATTACGGGACCATTTTTTCTGTCTGGGATTGGCTGTTGGGCACAATGTTGACCAGGGTGGATCAAAGTGGGATCAAGATTGGGGTCGGTGCCTATCCCGATGCCCGAAAACTGGGCCTGGGTCAACTGTTGGTCATGCCCTTTACCAGACCGGTCCCCTAACCTGAAACTCAAAAGGATTAATTATGGTTAAGCAGAACAAGCTGTTTTCTCCGGCAGAACCGATGGACCCTGATGAAGTTCGGGAGTACCTGGAGTCTCACCAGGCGGGGACCTACACCTTACTGGATGTCCGGCAACCCGCCGAATATGAGGCGGAACATCTGCCGGGAGCCAAATTGGTTCCTTTGCCCCTACTGGCTGATAAGATGTCGGATTTAGACAAAGACAAGCCAGCCATTGTTTATTGCGCCTCAGGTGGCCGGAGCCGGATTGCCGCCCAATTTCTTTCCGGTCAAGGGTTTTCCGAGGTGCATAATCTTTGGGGCGGGATTGAGGCTTGGGAGGGACAGGTGGCGAAGGGACCGGTGGAGCTGAGTATGGAATTCCTGCCCCTTGATGCGGCCCCGGCCGAAGTCGTTCTCTTTGCTTACGGCCTGGAAAAGGCCTTAGGGCAGGTTTACCGGATTATGTCCGGCCGGGTGGCCGATTCCGAGGTGAGCGACCTGCTGCTCCAACTGGCGGGGATAGAAGATAAGCATAAGGATATGTTAACGCGGCTACGCACTAAAGACGGCCCGGTCATAACCTCATCCGATGATCTGGAGGCTCGGGCAAGTGCCGAAATCTTGGAGGGCGGCTTTCGCTTCTCGGATTTCATCAAGCAAAATGAGGCCGCCATGCAGACCGGCTTGGGCGTCCTTGAATTGGCTATGATGATCGAGGCTCAGGGCCTGGACTTGTACCTGCGTTACGCGGACAGAGCCCAAGACGCCCAAGTGGCGGAGTTGCTGCTGAAAATTGCTGATGAGGAAAAAGCTCATTTGGCGGCCCTGGGCCGGTTGATGGACAGCCGGGTTTTGGGCCCTGCCGGGGGGTGATGTCCCAATGCCGTTGAATTAAGGGGGCAATGTTAATATTTCTCGCTTCGCTCGAAATGACAGAGAAGTGAACCACATTGAATGACGACGTAAATTTGTCATTCCGAACGAATGTGAAGAATCGTATCACATCTGAAGATAGTCAGGCCGCATGCCCTATTAATCCAAACACATTGGGGTGATGTCCCGGCCTGATGCCGGTCAAAATAGGTGGTGATGTTCTTCTTTACTACGGGGGGGGAACCGGATGATCATCTCGGTGCCGCTGCAGGTATTAATAGTTAACGTTCCCCGGAGTTGCCTGACCAGACCTCTGATTAGTTCAAACCCCAACGATTTTGGCTTAGCCGGGTCAAAATCGGGAGGAAGGCCCACGCCGTCATCCTTAACCCGGACCTGGACCAGGTCATCGGCCTCGGTGCTGATGGCCACTTCGATTGTACCCTGCTCTTTGCCTCGGAAGGCGTGCTTGTAAGCATTGGTAATCAGTTCGTTCAAGACCAGGGCGCACGGGATGGCCTGGTCTATCTCCAAAAAGACATCGGATGGTGCGACAATCAATGAAACCGACCGGGGCAGATATGTCTGGGAGATGTTGGCCACCAACTGCTCTACATAGATTTCCATGCTGATCTTGCTTAGGTAAGTGCTTTGGTATAGTTGGCTGTGAATCAAGGCCATCGAATGAACCCTGAAGCTGGCGTCGGTCAACAATTCTGTGGCCTCCGGGTTACTGGTCTGATCTCGGGTGATATTCAGAATTCCGATGATCACCTGCAGGTTATTTTTGACCCGGTGGTGAATTTCTTTCAACAGCATTTCTTTTTCCTTGAGTGAGTCCTTTATCAGCTCCTTGGCCGCTTCCAATTCGGTGGCCCTGGCCCTTTGTTCGGCTTCACTTTTCCGCAAGGCTTCTTCCGTCTTTTTCCGTTCCATGATCTCTGTCTGGAGGATGGTGTTGGCGTGAGCCAGCTCAGCAGTTCGTTGTTTAACCAGTTCTTCTAGATTTTCTCTATAGTTATCTAATTCTTCCTCGACTCGTTTGCGTTCGGTGATGTCGGTGATGACCCCGACCAACCCGGCCAGCCTGCCGCTGATGTCGAAGAACGTGGCTTTGTTAAAAATGACATTGTGATGTTGACCATCAGCATATTTGACCGTGGCTTCGTATTCTTGAGTGCCGGGGCGATTGAACAGGGCCTGGTCCATTTTATTGTATTGTCTAGCTAAATCATCCGGGGAAACGTCATAAACCGTTCTCCCCAACAGTTTGTCTTTGGGCAGTCCGATGTAGTCTTCGAAGGCCCGGTTGACGCCTAAGTACCTGCCGTCAGAGTCTTTATAAAAAACGGGAGAAGGGATGGCGTCGATTATGGTCTGAAGAAAATGGAATTGGTGTTTTCGTTCGTCCTCAATGAGTTGACGTTCGGAAATATCCTCTATGAAACCCTCTAAATAGAGTAATTGTCCGTCGGCATCAGTTACCTGCCAGGCCTGGAGGTTGCCGGTGAAGGTGTTGCCGTCTCTGCGCCGGTATTGATTTGTAATTTGAATTGGTTGATCCGCATCGAGAATCAAACGGATTATTTCCGGCCGGCGGGGCGGGTCGGCATCCAGATCTACAGTGATATCGTGGACGGCAGACAGCATCTCCATCGGGGAGGCGTAGCCAAACATGGTGGCGTAGGCGGGATTGGCGTTGATTAACCGGCCGTCAGGCGCAGATTGGAATATGCCCAGGACGGCGCCTTTAAATAATCGGCGGTACCGTTCCTCGCTCTCCCGGAGCGATTTTTCGGCCCGAATGCGGTCGGTAATATCGGTCACACAAGCGATCGCACCTAGATAGTTGCCCTGATCATCCGTTAATGGTGATGTGTCTATAATAGCAAAAAAATGAGAGCCATTTTTGCGGATAAAGACAAAATCATGCTGTTCTCTGACGCATTTTTGCCGGCGCTCCAAATAATGTTGACAATGCTCGATATTACTTCTATCCATAAAGGAGAATAAGTGCCGGCCGGCCATTTCCGCCGGGGAGTAGCCCAGCATTTCGGCCATGCGGGGATTAACGAAAGTGGTATTGGCGTGTTGGTCAATTACCCAAATACCCTCTTGCAGGTTTTCAACCAATAGGCGGTATTTTTCTTCGCTTTCCCGCAAGGCGGCTTCCGCTTGCTGATGCTGGATGATCTTATTTTTTAATTTTTCGTTGGTCCGGCTCAGTTCGGCGGTGCGTTCTCCCACGATTGTTTCCAGGTGATCCCGGTAACTTTTTAATTGCCTCTCAGCCGCCTTGCGGTGGAGAGCCACCTCTATGGTAATTTCGAGTTCCCGTGGATGATATGGTTTTACGATGTATCCGAAGGGATCTGCTTGCTTGGCTCTTTCAAAAAGGTCGTCGTCGGTGTAAGCAGTCAGAAAGATAATAGGGATATCAGAGCCTTCTCGAATTAACTTAGCCGTGGCGATACCGTCAAGTTTTCCGGAAAGTTTGATATCCATCAAAATTAAATCAGGTTTGACGGCCCAGACCAACTCCAGACATTCTTCCCCGGAATAGGCGATGCCGACGACTTGATGGCCGATGTCCGCGAGGTGGTTACGCAGCAATATGGTCAGGGTGGCTTCATCATCCACCACCATTACCTTGGCCATGCTATTTTTTTTTTGCCCGTGGGTTAAATCTGACGGCAGTTTCGACATTGTCATCCCCCGAAGGAATCATTCAGCTTATGTCATGACCAGGTTACCAGTTTTGGCCGGGGCGGATCAGGTTCCGTTGCTCTTTTTGAATTTATCCGGGCCGAGACCCAGGTTTTGTGCAGATAGCTCGAGCTGGGGTTTGACGTGCTCAATCTGAAATCCAGGGTCGTGCCAGTCCGGTCCGGGGTTGTGGTAGAGGTGGTGGGACCCGGCGGTGACTTTCCTGGAAACTGGTATTAGTGATCGTGCAATTTTTCACTATTGTAACTTGAAATCGAGCTGATGTCAATATCAATAGTAGTAGTATATTCATATCAAAAACGTATGATTATAAATATATATTCTTCTTTAAACCATAGATTAACAATCAATATCACCTTATGACCGCCGGGAAACAGCCCGATGCTGTTGAATTAAAGAAATGTTGCCGGTATTTCGATATGCTGATCAACTGAACCATGATTACGATGAGTAAATGAAGGACTATGATTAGAGCAGAATACCCTCGTGTTGGACTTCCGGGTAGGCCGTGGGTTTCATGTTTGGCCTTGAAGCCGCAAACATCATAGTAAATCAGCCAATCAGCGTAATCAAGGTTCAGAATAGCATTAGGGCAGAGATAAATAAAGGGGGGGGAACCACATGGCTCAAGAGACCGTTTTGGTGGTGGAAGACGAAAAAGACATCCTTGATCTGGTCGAATATAATCTTGTAGGGGCAGGTTTCCGGGTGTTGAGAGCCATGGATGGGATCGAGGGGCTGCGTCTGGCCAAGTCAGAGCGGCCCGAATTGATCATCCTCGACCTGATGTTGCCCAATATGGATGGCAAGGAAGTTTGCCGCCGGATTCGCCAAGATGAGCATATCCACACCATTCCGGTGATGATGCTGACGGCCAGGACGGAAGAGATAGATCGAATCGTCGGGTTTGAGCTGGGCGCTGACGATTATCTGACCAAGCCCTTCAGCCCGCGGGAATTGGCCCTGCGGGTCCAGGCCATATTGAGACGATTGAAGGAAACTGATTCGGTCAATAAGTTTATTCAATTCCCGGGCATGATCATCGATTCAGACAAACATCGGGTGGAAGTCGACGGCCGAGATGTGGATCTCACGGTTACCGAGTTTAGACTATTGCATTACCTGGCTGCCAACCCCGGCAAGGTCCAGACGCGGGATGCCTTGCTTGACCGGGTTTGGGGATATACCTTTGAGGGCTACGCCCGGACGGTAGACACACATATCCGGCGGCTCCGGAAGAAGTTGGGGACACATAAAGATCGGATTGATACGATTCGGGGGATCGGGTATCGATTCCGGGAGGATATATGAAACATAGAGTGTCTTTTCAAGGATTGGTTTTTGGCGGATGTACATTGGTCATCCTCGTTTCCCTGATGCTGGCCTGCCAGGTCTTTAAAGGGGCTTTGCAGGAGATGACGTTGCATCAGAGTCAAGAAGCCTTGCGGCAGGAACTTAGCCTGGTGAAAGACGTGGTCAAGGAGAGATGGTCGTCAGGTCAATCTATGGAGGAGACACAACGGTTGGCTGAATATTTGGGGCGGCTGCTCAAGAAGATGGTGACGTTGATCGGTGTGGATGGTCAGGTTTTAGGGCAGTCCCAGACAACCGTAGAGGAGATCAAGCATACTGAAAACCAGGCTATGTATCAGGAAGTCGTCCAGACGGTGACCCATGGCCAAGGGATTAGTCTGCGGCCCAGCCCGGAATCAGGAGTGAATGTGATGTACGCCGCGGGGTTGCTGGGTTCCCCGAAAGATCCCAAACTGATCATCAGGCTGGCCAAACCCCTTAGAGGACCTGAAGAAACCGCTGTCATGATTAATGCCTCGACATTGGGTATCTTGCTGGTGGGGTTGTTGCTGTCATTGGGTGTGGCTTTGTTGGCGGGCAGGTATATTTCTCAACCGATCAAGGATCTGGTGGAACAAGTTTCCAGGCTTGAATCAGAGAATTTATCTTGGCGATTGACCGGCTATCCGGCTCACGAAGTTAGGGACCTGGATCAAGCCTTAGACCGGATGGCGGATCGGTTGCATTTTGAATTTCAGACCGTGACCAAAGCCAAGGACAGGCTGGAAGCAATTCTTAAAGCCATGATGGAGGGAGTGCTGGTGACTGACCGGAGCGGCCGGATCTTGATGGCCAACTGGTCCTTGCGCAACCTGCTGGGCCTGCACGTGGACCCGTTGGGTTATACCCCTTCGGAAATCTTACGTAACGCTGATTTGCTGGAGGCGATCGATCAGGCCCAGACCAGCACCAGTTATTTAACGCGAGAGATCAGAATCTTGGGTTTGACGCCCCGGTCTCTGGAAGTCCATGTGGTGGGTCTTTGGGAGGGTGGTTTTCCATCCGGTGTTGTGGCTGTTTTTCATGATATTACAGAGAGAAAGAGGATAGATGAAGTGCGCCGTGATTTTGTGGCCAATGTCTCACACGAGTTGCGGACACCGTTGACGGCCATCCAAGGGGCGACGGAAACGCTGCTGGAAGGAGCTTTAGGAAAACCTGAAGTAGCTGCCAATTTTGTGGGGACGATCCACCGTCACGTGATCAGAATCAGAAACCTGGTGGATGATTTGCTGGATTTGGCCAGGATTGAATCAGGAGAGGCGCTCCCTCAGATGGAAGACATCAACGTGGTGGAGTTGACTGAGGACGTCCATTTTACCATCGCCGAACTGGCCGCGTCCCGAAAAGTGGAGTTGCTTAATGATTTGTCCGAGGCTCCTGCTTCATTTATGGGCGACCGGGATCAGTTGATAGAGGCTTTGTTGAATCTGATGGAGAATGCCGTCAAATACAACCAACCAGGGGGGACGGTGACCTTAAAGGTCCATTCGGAGCCGAAGCGGGTGGTCATGGCCGTTTCCGACACCGGCGTGGGTATCGCTCCAGAGCACTTGCCCAGGTTGTTCGAGCGATTTTATCGGGTGGATAAGAATCGGTCGCGAGAGCTGGGCGGTACCGGACTGGGTTTGACCATCGTGAAACATATTGTCCAGGCCCATGGAGGGCGGGTGGAAGTTCGAAGCACACCCGGCCGGGGGAGCACTTTCCGGATCATTCTACCGGCTTGATCCTGATCAAGGTAGGCGCCACTACCGTCGTCTATTCCTCCAATACCTCATTCAGGCTGCCGGTCCGATAACCCAGAAGATCAAGAGAGACATAAGAAAAACCTAGCTGCCTAAACACCCGGCCGATCTCCCGGCGAAGATAATAATCGCCGCCCAGCCGGGAGACATCGTCTTCGAGCAGTTCGATGCGGGCCAGGCTGTCATGATGTCGGACCCGCACCTGATCGAAGCCGGCGCGATGCAAAATGGTTTCCGCCTGTTCAATCCGGGTCAACTTTTCTTCGGTCACGGGCTCCCCGTAAGGGACCCGGCTGGCCAGGCAGGCTTGGGCAGGTTTGTCCCAGGTGGTCAGGTCCAGGGATCGGCTGATCTTTCTGATCATCATTTTGCTCAGGCCCGCCTCCCGGAGAGGACTGCGGATGCCCAGTTCGGCCGCGGCCGCGGCTCCCGGACGATAGTCCTTTTCGTCGTCGGTGTTGCTTCCATCGGCGACTACGGCCAGCCCGTGTTTCCCGGCCAGGCTCAGGAGAGGCGTGAAAATGAGTTTCTTACAGTAATAGCAGCGCAGCTTGTCGTTAACCAAGAAGATGGGGTCGGTCACGTCGGGGGCTGAAATGACAAGGTGAGTCACGTCCATGTGGGCGGCCAGAGATCGCGCTGCCTCAATTTCACCCTGGGGGGTTAACCTGGACCCGGCGGTGACGGCCAGCAACTTGTCTTTGCCTAAAACGCGGCGGGCCACGCAGGTGACCAGTGTGGAATCTGTCCCACCGGAAAAAGCCACCAGCATTGAGCCACTAGACCCAATAATATCTTCCAGCCGCTTTAAGTGGTCGTTGGTGTTTATCATTGGTGGTGATCATTCCTTTCTTTAGTTAATGTTTAACCTGAGTCAGACGAGTTTTTTGTTAAGGATGAGAAAGGTATCCGTAGATTTCACTGAGTAACGCAGATGGAAAAGACCTACAGACCTATTTTGGCCCGAATCAGCGCTAATCGGTGCAATCTGATTGAATCTGAACAAAAGAAAGGCTATAGTACACCATCTATCGCGACGGCAAGTGATTTTTTTGCGTGAATGGGATATTTATTCCGATGAGGTGAAAATGTATTTCTTGGACGATGATCTTGAAGACCTGGCCGAGGCCAAAAGGTTGCTGGAAAGCCCCAGTCTGGCTTCCCGGATGGTCAAGATTATGGGTGTTCCGATTGAAATTGGTTTTCGGAACCTGCCTCGAAACTGGTTCCTCCAAGTTCAGAAGATAACCAGTAAGGCGCTGCATGCGGCTTTAAAATGTGCGTTATTGACCCTGGATGATGATTCCTCGGTCCTTTTGGGGCGGTCTTCGGACCGGTTTCATCGGGTATTTGCGGCGGTTTCAGGCTGCGTCGGCGGTGCCTTCGGATTGCCCGCCCTGGCGGTGGAACTGCCTGTTACCACTACCATTATGCTCAGGTCCATCGCCGACA
>JADFXY010000002.1:0-6304 GCA_015233355.1 Deltaproteobacteria bacterium
ATTGGAGGCTGGGAAGACGGGTCAGGTCTGACGCGGTTTTGTTCCATTTGACGTCCGGCCGGCGGCGGATAACCCCCAGCCCTGAACACGGCGCATCCAACAAGATCCGGTCGAATTTTACGTGTCCACCAAAAGGGGGAGCAACGGCATCAGCGGCTACGGCCATAACCGATTTGGACCCCAGCCTCTTGGCGTTCCGACACAACTCGGCCAACCGGCCCCGATGGATATCCACGGCCACCACGGTCGCTTCATCTCCGGCCTGTTGGGCCAGATAGGTGGCTTTGATCCCGGCCCCGGCACAAATATCCAGGACACTTTGCCCCCTGGTCGGTGCAGCCAGATAGCCGACTAATTGCGAGGCTTCGTCTTGGATAAGAAACAATCCGGCCCGAAACATGGGCGTCTCCTCCAAGGGTTGCACCGGACCGTGGACGTGGAGAGAGTCGGGCAAGAATTCCCCCGGCTCCACCTTCTCGGCCAGGGGAGACAAGATGTCGGCCAGTTTATTTCGGGCGATGCGGCGGGTGTTGACTCTAATCGTGATGGGTGCCTGAAGGTTGTTGGCCGTCAGCAAGGCTGCAGCTTCCGTCCGGCCCAATTCGGAGATGAAATGGGCCACCAGCCAATTGGGATGGGAAGTGGTTATCGCCAGATAATTGACCGGATCGGCCGTCCCATCAGGGACGGTTTCGCTTTCAGGTGTTCGGATCAGGTCGCGGAGCACGGCATTGACAAAGCCACTGACTTTGGCTGGTTGACCGGCCTTGACCATCTCCACGACTTCATTGACCGCGGCAAAGCCCGGAATTCTGGTCAGGAAGCGGATTTGAAAGGCCCCCAAACGTAGAGCATTTCTGACTACCGGATCCATTTTCCGGGCGGTAATCCGGGAATGGCAGTTGATGATGAAATCCAGCCGGGACCGAAACCGGGTAACCCCGAATACCAGTTGCCCGATTAAAGCCTTTTCCCGAGAATCGTTAACTTTGTGCTGGTGGAAGGCCCAGGTCAGCCCCGATCTGAGTGTCTCCTGCTTTCTCTCTATCCGCAGAAGTGTCTCCAGGGCCACTTGTCTCGATGTCATGGATTGTGCCGTTCAGGAAGATGACGACGGCCCGTCTGACCAGGTCCAAATCAAGACTGGTGTTGAAACATGGTCCGAAGGGACGCTGGTTCAGGATGCCGTAGACGGGAAGAGGATAGGTATCTTGGATGCCGCTGGCCAGGTCTCTTTCGCAGGCCACGCCGATGATTATTTCCGGCCGGATTTCTTTAACGATTCTCCGGGCGATGGTACCGCCTGTGGCCACGGCCAGCTTAACATGATATTCATCTACGAGGTCCAACAGGTCTTTGATCTTACAGCGGCCACAGCGTTTGCAGTTTTCCGTCCGGCCGGTGATCTTAACCGAACACTCATAGAATTGAAGGCAGTGCGGCATAAGCAGGAGGAGTTTCTCCGGCGCCGTTTTTCGGCCTTCAGCCAGGACCAGTTGGTTGTTAATGCTGATAAATGATCTTTGAACTTCTTCTTTTTTGATCCCGGCCAGGCGTCCGGCCACGACCATCAGCGGAAAAATGACTTTTATCACCATCCCGCGCAATTTTTTGGAAAAAAATATATTTCGGCCAAGGACCACGGTAAAAAAAAGCAGAATGACCGAAATGAATATGGCCGTCAAGGCCGCGCCGAACACGGCAGCCAGGATCGCCGGAAGATATTTGTTGATGTTGCTCAGACCAACATACGGGACCCACCACAACGCCGCGGCCAGGACCGTTAAGACCACGCAAGTGAGGAATAGGAGGCCGAGAAAAACACGTTTTTGGGGATATTCTTCCGTTCTGGTAACCATGATCAACTGCTTTCAAGGCTTGACGTAATTCGGGGTTTCCGAACCCCGCCCGGGCCATAACAGGCACTTTCATGATTGGCCGGACCGAAAGACTCAGCCGACAATCTGACCCGCCTGCAGTTCCACACCTTTGACGAATTCCTCTACCGGCAGCCTTTTGCGGCCTTCGAGTTGAAGTTCCTTGAGCAACAAGGCGCCGGCGGCGGTGGCGATTTTGAGGATTTGATCATTGATCTCGATGATTTCCCCTGGTTTGGCCTGATTATTCTCGGCCGCGGCGACATCAACGGAAAAGACCTTTAAGCGTTTGCCGTGCAAGAAAGAAAAAGTCCCGGGCCAGGGGTCCATGGCGCGAACCTGGCGGGCAAGATATTCGGCAGATTGGGTCCAATCGATCCGCCCATCTTCCTTGGTTAAGGTTCGAGCCATAGTGGCCAGTTTTTCGTTTTGGGGTTTGGGTTCGATTTCACCTTTTTCCATTCCATCGATGGTCTGCAATAGTAATTCCGCTCCCATCCTGGCCAGCCGCTCCGATAGAGCACCAGCCGTCTCCCCGTCGTTGATTCGGGTCTTTTTTTGCAGCAAGATAGCCCCGGTGTCAAGGCCCTTGTCCATAAGCATGGTGGTAACGCCGGTATAGTAATCGCCATTCAAGACAGCCCAGTTAATTGGGGCCGCCCCCCGCCATTTGGGGAGCAATGATGCATGAACGTTGATAACGCCCATGCGGGGGATTTCTAATACCTCCGGGGGCAAAATTTGGCCGAAGGCAACGACTACGATCAGGTCCGGGGCGAATTTTTTCATCTGCTCGATTGATTTTTCGTCCTTGATGGAGTCAATCTGAACGACGGGCACATTGTACTGCATGGACTTGACTTTTATCGGTGACAGCCCGATCGCCTGACCACGGCCGCTGGGCCGATCAGGCTGGGTTATGGCGACGGCAAGATTTTTTTTATTGGCTAGCGCCACGAAGGATGGCTCGGATATCACAAAAATGAGTTGGAGGGCATGAACAGTCTTCGGCTGACCGACAGAGAAAGCGCCAAGAAAGTTTATCAAGTCCTCAATGTCGTTTACCGGACCGGCAAGGCCACCACCGGGGTGGAATGGAGCCTGACCGGCAAAGATGGGACCAGCCGTAACCTGGAGTCATCTGTTTCTTTGGTCCGGAATTCATCCGGCAAGGCTATTGGCTTCCGGGGCATTGCCCGAGACGTCACCGAGCGGAAACGGATGGAAACGCTGGAACAGGCGAAACTGGCGGCTGAGACGGCCAATCGGGCCAAGAGTGAATTTTTGGCCAATATGAGTCATGAGATCCGGACCCCGCTGAACGGGATCATGGGCATGACGGAATTGGGCTTAGATACGGAGCTTGATGAACGGCAACGAAATATTCTTGAAACAATTGGCAAAGAAGCCAACTCCTTATTAAGCCTGGTTAATGACATCCTGGATTTCTCCAAGATCGAAGCAGGAAAACTGGAGCTGGAAGAAATACCTTTTGACTTGAGGCTGTTGATTGAGGACCTGGCCAATTCCATAGCTCTTCGGGCGGAAGAGAAGGGGCTTGAGTTCATTTGCTTTTTGGCTCCCGAGGTGCCCACCAGATTAATCGGCGATCCCGGCCGGTTGCGGCAAATACTCAGCAATCTGGCCGGTAATGCCTTGAAATTCACCCACCGGGGCGAGATATTGATCAAGGGTGAATTACTCGAAGTTACCGGCGACCAGGTCAATATCCGCATCTCCGTCAGGGACACCGGAATCGGCATCCCCCTCGGCAAACAGGCCAAGATATTTGAAAGCTTTACTCAGGCTGATGGTTCCACCACCCGAGAATATGGAGGAACCGGCCTCGGAACCACCATATCCAAACAGTTAACTGAGTTGATGGGGGGCCACATCGGGCTGGAGAGCGAAGAAGGCAAAGGCAGCACTTTCTGGTTTAACGTCCTCTTGACCAGACAGAGGCATAAAGGCGCGGCTCCCGGTGAGCATCTTGATCTGGCCGGGTTACGGGTGCTGGTTGTTGATGACAACGACACCAGTCGCTTAACCATGCTGGAATATCTGATTTCATGGGGTTGCCGACCGGAGGAAGCCTCCGATGGGGAAGAAGGGCTGGCCATCCTGATGAGGTCCATCTCAACATCTTCAACACCGGAACCGTTCGACCTGATTCTGACGGACGTCCAAATGCCCAAGATAAACGGCTTTGATCTGGCCTCACAGGTCAAAACCATCCCATCACTGAAAGAAATCCCAATTATTATCCTGACGTCCACCGGCCGCATCGGTGATGGTAAAAGATGCCGAGAAATCGGTATCGAAGGCTATCTGAATAAGCCAATCAAACGTGATGAGTTGCGTAAGGCCATCGTATCGGTATTAAATCTTTGCACCATGATGGAGTTCCCAGATAACCCCAAGTTGATCACCAGACACACCATAGCCGAAGCTTACCGAAAGGACTTCCAAATTCTTCTGGTTGAAGATTACCCGACCAACCAGCAAGTGGCCATCCGCCATTTACAGGATGCCGGCTATCAGGTCGACCTGGCCGAAAACGGCCGACAGGCCATCAAGGCTTTTAAACGAAAACATTATCATCTTATCCTGATGGATATCCAGATGCCCGAAATGGACGGGATTGAAGCGACCAAAAAAATCAGAGAGCTGGAAGGAAATCTCAATGCCCTGAGCAGTAATAGCCGATTGGATATACCGCGAATCCCCATCATTGCCATGACCGCCCATGCTTTGAAGGGAGACCGGGAAAAATGCCTGGAAGCAGGTATGGATGATTACATCTCCAAGCCATTGCACCGAAAATCGTTTCTAGAAATCGTCGACAAATGGGTCATGCCGGCCTCACTATCTTCAGACGAGCCGCCGGCCGCGGCCTTGGAACCTGCTCCTCAAGTCGCCTCTATGGCCGAGGTAATTCAGGTGCCGGTAAAAAGAAATTCAGACCTTCCGCCGCCGATTAACCTTAAACGGGCTATCGCCGAGTTTGATGGTGACCGGGATTTCGTGGTTGATCTCCTGATGAAATTTATTGATAAGGTCAAATCACAGTTAGAAATCATCGACCAGGCTATAATCGCCGGCAATGCCGATGTGGTCGCCCGGGAAGCCCATTCGATCAAAGGCGGGGCCGGAAACCTGACCTCCGGTGATCTGTCCCAAGCCGCGTTGGAGTTGGAACTTATCGGCAAGGCCGGCGATCTATCGGCAGCACCGTCCGGCCTGGAAAAAGTAAGAAAAGAATTCCATAGGTTGGATGATTATGCCCGTGACCGGATTTGACAGTCAATAAAGCTGCCAGGTCTATGCCCGGATATAATCTCTCGCCGCTAATATCAAGTTGATCAACAAAGAAGTCAATCAGGCCTTTTTGCCCTAGGGCACAGCTCTGGTTATGAGGTAGCTATGAAAATACTTGTCGTGGATGACGAGTTGGTTAGCAAAGCAAAGATGCAAAAGATAATGGAGAGTTTTGGAGAATGCGAAGCAGTCGAGAGCGGCACTCAAGCCCTGGCTGCTTTCCGCAAAGCCTGGGATGACCTGGTCCCGTTTGACCTGATCACCCTCGACATCTCCATGCCTGAAATGAGCGGCGTTGAGGTTTTAATAAAGATGCGGGAGATGGAGAAAGGAAAAGGCCTCACCAAACCAAAACAAGTGAAGGTAATGATGGTTACGGCCCATTCAGATAAGGATAATATTACCGCTTGTATTACCGCCGGTTGCGATGAGTATACGGTTAAACCTTTTGATGCTGAAATTATTAAGCGAAAAGTAGTTAAACTGATGACTCGCGACTCCGGCACCGGGAGCGTCCAAACTCCCGTTTCCACCTTTGACGCGTCCAAGTCAAAGATTGCCCAGGGAAATCTCAAGGGTCTGAAGGCATTGGTGGTGGACGATCAGACTAATATGCGCCGGACCATCAAACATATTCTCCGTCAGGTGGGCAACTGCCAGGACGTAAAAGAGGCCGAGGACGGAGACACGGCTCTGGCTTTGCTTCAAGGGGAACGAAAGCCCTTTGATCTGATCATCTGTGATTGGAACATGCCCCGGATGAAAGGGATAGATCTGCTGAAGATACTCCGTGAAGATGATTCCCTGAAAGATATCCCTTTTCTGATGGTCACCGGGGAAATGGATGAAGGGACTGTCGCAGAAGCCGCGGAGACTAATGTAGATGGATATATTCTCAAGCCCTTCGGTCCTAAAACGTTAATGGAAAAAGTTATCCAGATTCTTGTCCAGAAAAAAAAACCATCCCCCCTCGACACCCATCTGCAATTAGCCATGGTTCATCTGCAGGCATTGGATCTTGATAAGGCTATGGAGGAAATACAAAAAGCCAGATCGCTCAATCCTAACAGCCCCAGAAGTTATTACGCCGGCGGTTTGGTCTTAGAAGC
>JADFXY010000002.1:6334-37900 GCA_015233355.1 Deltaproteobacteria bacterium
GCTGAAAAGGTCTATCTAAAAGCCGTGGAACTTAGCCCCAAGTTTGTCCGGGCCCATGAAAGGTTGTCGTCTATCTATATTCCCTTAGGCGAACCCGACAAGGCTATTGCCCATCTCAAAAAAACTATTGAAATCAGCCCCAGAAATGTAGACCGACAAATAGAACTGGGAGAGAGGTTATTGGATAAAGGTGATGCCGACGAAGCCAGGCGGATATTTAAAGACGCCCAGCGTCAGTCCACTGACGAGTCAGCTCAAATGGCCAAAAGAATCGGTGATATTTTCTTAAAAAACGGTTGGTTTGATGAAGCGCTGAGTGCATATGAGAACGCCGTTGGCATTCATCCGGGAGACGCCTATGTCCAGAATAGAATGGGAATCGCTTACCGAAACCTGAAGAATTGGGACAAGGCATTAGATTGTTATCGTAAATCGCTGGAGATGACGCCGGATGACGAAAACATTCATTACAACATTGGTCGGACCTATCTGGAACAAGGGCAAAAATTTAAGGCGTTAGAGCATTTCCGTAAGGCGCTCCAAATCTATCCCGAGTTTGCCGAGGCCGCGGCCATGGTCGAAAGAATAGAACAGGGCCAGCCCATTGAACAGGTTTGATTAGTCCTTGTCCCGATCAGCGGATGAGATCATTCTTTCGGCAGCTTTAACATTTCTCTCTTGAAACTTTTGACAAGATTTTGTAATATCAAGAAATGAAAAGGATCAGTCCGATTCACCTCGGATTGTCTTCATCTATCTGCTGGACCAAAAGGAGAAAACCCCGCGGTTGGGACAAGACCCCCGCCGGCTTTTTCGACCCGGCCAAATCAAGATAATCGACGAGGCTACCCTGGTGGCCGAGGAAGTGACCTGCAACTTCTTCAAGCTCTCCTTTGGAGAGTGGAAGGGCCTGCGATACGACATAAAAACATTGGCCTTTCTGACGGAAGAAGAAGTTGCCACCGGGGTATTGGCCCACCTGGTCAAATATACCTCTTCGCCGGAACAACACACTTCCCGGGCCTCCCGGATTGACTTCTACCGGATTTGCCTTCAGGATGACAATATTATAGACGCCCTGCAACGGGACAGGCGAATTGAGCTGGCTCCCCTGGCCCTGTACGTCATCACGCATGAATTGGTTCATATCATCAGGTTTTCCAAGTTCCAACAAAGATTCGATTTAGAACCCAGAGAACGAACCTGGGAAGAGACCATTGTTCACAATATTGCCACAGAAATCCTGAAACCCATGAATATGCCTGCCCTGCAGAGCGTGTTGTCCGCTTATGATCCTCTGACCGCCCGGAGCAGCTCAGCCTTAGATGACCGATACCCCTATGCCCATGACTCATTTTGAAGACCCAACCGACTATGATGTGATAGTAGTCGGCGCGGGACACGCTGGATGCGAAGCTGCCTTAGCCGCGGCCCGGATGGGTTGTCGGACCATGCTGACGACCATCAACGTTGACCATCTCGCGGCCATGTCTTGTAATCCGGCCATCGGCGGCCTGAGTAAAGGCCACTTGGTCAAAGAAATTGACGCCCTGGGTGGCGAGATGGCCAAGAACATTGACCAGACCGGCATACAGTTCCGCCGGCTCAACACCCGCAAAGGCTCGGCCGTCCAATCATCCCGAGCCCAGGCCGATATGGATCTATACAAGAAACGAATGCGTTTCGTCATCGAACGGCAGCCCCGTCTGCGGTTGTACCAGACCATGGTCAACAAGCTCCTGGTCAAAGACGGGATGATTGCCGGTCTGGAGACCATGATCGGCGAACGCTTTTCCAGTCGCACGGTCATCTTGACCACCGGGACTTTTTTGCAGGGCTTGATCCATATCGGTCTGGCCAATTTCCCGGCCGGCCGCCTGGGTGATCCGCCTTCGGTATCCTTGTCCCAGCATCTCCGGGAACTGGGATTCGACGTCGGCCGCCTCAAGACCGGGACCACTCCCCGGCTGAATAGCCAGACAATTGATTATTCTTCTCTGGAAGTGCAACCCGGCGATAGTCCGCCCCAGCCCTTCTCTTTCAACAGCCCCGGCATAACGCTGCCTCAAGTTCCCTGTCACATTACCTATACCAACGCCGCCACGCACGCCATTATTCGGGAAGGCTTTGACCGGTCGCCCTTGATGAGCGGGGTGATCGTGGGAACAGGGGCCCGCTATTGTCCTTCGATTGAAGACAAGGTGAAAAGATTCCCTGAAAAAGTGCGGCATCAAGTGTTTTTGGAACCGGAGGGGCTGGAAACCAACGAGGTCTACCCCAACGGCGTCCCGACCAGTTTACCGGTGGATATCCAAATTCGGATGCTCCGGTCCATCCCCGGGTTGGAACGGGTGGACATGACCCGGCCGGGTTATGCCATCGAATACGATTACGTCAACCCCATTCAGTTATTGCCCACCTTGGAAACCAAACGGATAGGAAACCTGTATCTGGCCGGACAAATTAATGGGACCTCCGGTTATGAAGAAGCCGGCGCCCAGGGGTTGATGGCGGGGATTAATGCCGCTCTCCGGGTTCAAGAAGCCGATCCGCTGGTCTTGGACCGGTCCCAAGGATACCTGGCGGTGATGATTGACGACCTGGTCACCAAAGGGACCCAGGAGCCTTACCGCATGTTCACCTCCCGGGCCGAATACCGCCTCTTGCTCCGGGAAGACAATGCCGACCGGCGGCTGACCGAACTGGGCCGTAAAATCGGCCTGGTCTCGGATGATGATTATACTGCGTTTCGCCAAAAAATGGTCTTATTTGATGAAGCCATGGCCCGGCTGAACAACATCAGGCTCCTCCCGACCAAGTCCGTCAATGACGCTTTGATCGAACTGGGCAGTGTTTCCTTAAAAAATCCTACGCACCTATCCGAGCTGCTCAGAAGGCCGGAACTGACTATCCTTGACCTGACCAGGTTTGACCATCAGATTGAAAATTTGCCTCCCAACCTGGCCAGGGAGATGGAAATTGAAATCAAATACTCCGGTTATGTCGACCGCCAACGGGACCAGGTGGCCAAGACCGCCAAAATGGACCAGCAGTCCATTCCTGACAGCATCGATTATACAAAAGTGCATGGACTGACCACCGAGGCTCGGGAAAAGCTGGGCCGCGTTCATCCGCTTAATCTCGGTCAGGCTTCACGTATTCCAGGGATTACTCCTGCGGCCCTCACGGCCATCCAAATTCATCTCAAGAAGTCTCGGCCCGACACGGAGAGCTAGGCTAATAACGGCGCCGAAGACCGTCTAACGCAGCCTTAACCAATTAGTACCGGCTCAATAAGCCGGATCGGAATTCTTTTGGCCATACCGGTGGCTACCATAAAGATAGATACGGTCCGGGTGGTTCCGGGATCGGCACTATTTCCTTAGCTGAAATCGAGAGCGTTGGCGACTTGACCAACGTTTTTTTCGTGATCTTGCTTGAGGTCCCCCGCACCCGATACCAGCCGTCGTTTACAAAATGTTTGGGCAGCACACCTTCCAGGACTACGGCCATAGGCCGGGAGTCAGCGGCGCAACATACGAGGACGAATCTATATAAGGTCATTTGGACACCCGTAAGCCCCATGGTCTTCAGCAACTCGGTTTTGTCCTTTTTGCTCAGCACATGGACCTTGCCCTCCACTTCCACTTCCCGATCAGCTATGCCCTTAGCTTCCAGGTCGGAATACATATCTAGGAGAGTTAATGGGACCCAGCGGTTTTGTTTCCCTTTGGCCTGGTCCGTTATGGGTGGCGTCTTGTCCGCGGACAAGTCATATGGGCTTAATTTGGCAGAGCGTTGGTCCAGGACGGCGGGTTTAAATGGAGAACCCACACCTGCTTCAGAACCGGATATACTGGTGGGACCCAAGGCCAGGAAGATGAATAGCGGAATTACATGGACCAAGATTTCAGCCCAGGACGGTTTAACGCCTGGTTGTCTGGAGCCACAGCAAGCTTCTTCCGTTATCGGCGTCAGGAAGCCGATGAAAGTGACCAGCGACAGTATAAAAAAGGCCCCCAGCAATAACCAGACTTGCCAGCCGGCGACATAATGCCTGTAATACCTACCGCCTAACATAATCCCCAGCCAGATAACCCAAGGGACGATCTGTAACCATGTCCCCTTAACTTTATTTAGAAAATTCATTACCATATCCCCAGAAGGACGACATACGCACCAACACTCAAGCAAATCCCCAAACTCAGAAGCACAACGAACCAGCCCCGAAAAATGCTCCGATACATCAGCACCAGTTTGATATCCAGCATCGGTCCCAACACTAAAAAAGCCTGATGCGATATAAAATTGAACTCACTAAACCCGGCCGCAGTAAAGGCGTCTGCCTCCGAGCAGATAGATAAGACGAAGGCCGCGGCCATCATGACCAGTGGCCCAATCAAAGGGTCCGTCCCCAGTTGGGTCAGCATCTTTGCCCCCAATAGAGTTTTGAATAGACTGGCCATAAATACGCCCATCAAGAAAAAAGGCATCATTTCCAGAAAGTCTTTGGATAAATGAGAGGCGATACCGATGACCAAGTTCGAACCCGTGTGATGATGTTCATGATCACAGTCACCACAAGGTACCGTTGCGGCCTCTGAGATGGTAACGGGCAAAGGTACTAGCGGCCCGTCGGGTTGGAGCGTGGCCAGGAACTCGGGACGTAGCGCTTTCCGGGGATCTACTCTGGTCAGAATCAGGCCCATGGTTATTGAGACCGCCAACCCGCCCAGAGTTCGGAACACGGCGTAACGGTAGTCCTGGAAAGCCAGCCAGGTCGATAGAAAGACCGCCGGGTTGAGAATGGGCGCGGCCAACATATAGGTGACCGCATGCGGCAAAGGAAGCCGTTTTCGCAATAACCCCCGCACCACCATGACCACGGCGCAATCACAAATGGGAAATAAAGGAGAGAAAATCGCGGAGGCCGGGATACCCCAAACCCCCAGGCGGGCAGTCAGACGCGGCAATATATCCTGTGACAAAAAGACTTCCATCAAAGCCGTAAGAAGAGTGCCGAGCAGGATGAAAGGGAGCGCCTCCAAGGTGATGGACAAAAAGAAGGCCGCGAAGGTGTCTCTCCAGGGCGAGGCAGGGAAAGTCAGGCCAAGCAGCCGCGAGACCGCTGGTGGACCGAAGATAAAGGCGATCAAGATTGATATAAGCGCCGACAGGAAAGATGTATTGAGACGCGGCGAAGGATTGGCTAAAGGTGAAACGGACATACTTTTTACCACACTTTTTGGGTAGGCGGATCAATAAGCGATGGAGTTTTTATGATGCGGGAATTTTTTCTTGCCGGATTTTGCAGCCGCGGCGGAAAACGAGTCGACAGGATCAGCGGGGCATCGCACCTGGGCCGGCCGGAACCAGGGCAACGGATTGGTTTACGGAATAGCCATGGCCGAGGTCATTTTGGTCACGTTGTTGTGAAACATCCCCAGATAGGTCGAGCCTGGAGCGTCCGGCCTGGACAGGGCATCGGAGTACAGTGTGCCCCCCGGCTTTGCCCCGGCATCCTTGGCGATGCGCTCAATCAACCGCGGATCGGTCATGTTCTCCACAAACAGAGCCTTTATCTTCTCTTGTTTGATTTGCCGGATCAGCTTGCCGACATTTTGGGCGGAAGCTTCCGACGCTGTGGAAAAGCCGGTGGGGGCCATAATGGTCACCCCGTAGGCCAGGCCGAAGTAACCGAAGGCGTCATGGGAAGTGATGATTTTACGCCGGGCAGGTGGGATCTTGGCGAACTCGGCCTTAACCCAGGTCTCCATCTCCGCTATCTTTTTCAGGTAAGCCTCGGCGTTGGCTTTGAACACACCGGCTCCGGCCGGGTCGGCCTGACTCAGGGCCTGCTCGATGTTGGTCACGTAAATCCGGCCGTTGGCCAGGTTCTGCCAGGCGTGTGGGTCCGTGATCCTTTTGCCGCCGTGGTCCTCGTCAATCATGACGTGGGTCTTAACCCCATGGCTGGCTATAATAATCTTGCCTTTATAGCCGGCGGTTTTTACCATCCGGTCAATCCAGCCCTCAAAGCCCAGGCCGTTGATAATGACCACGTCCGCCGCGGCCAGAACTCTTGCGTCGGTAGGGGTAGGTTCATAAGCATGAGTGTCGGAATCCGGACCCACCAGGGTGGTCAATTTAACCCGATCTCCGCCAACGTTTTTGACCATGTCGCCCAAGATGGAAAAGCTGGCCACGACATTCAGGGGTTGCCCTGCTTCAGCCGGTCCCGGCAGAAGAAACATGAACAACGCAATCATGATTACCCAGCGCATTATCCTGAACCTCCCTTAGTTTTGCAAGTGCTTTTTCGGCACCAATCTGGACAAGAACCCCTGGTGCGGACCAAGGCACAACGAAGACAGGTAAAACAGTCCAGCGGTAAGAACGATGGTCGGTCCTGAGGGCAACTCCCAATAATAGGACATCAGTAGTCCGAAATAGCCCGAGGCTAAAGCGATCAAAGTCGCCACCAAAGATTGAGACCACACCTGGACAGCCCAGAAGCGAGCCGCCACCGCAGGCAGGATGAGCATCCCCACCGACATGAGCGTACCCAAAGCCTGGAACCCACCCACCAGGTTCAACGCCACCAGGGCCATGAACACCAGATGGACCACCGAACCGCTCTTGCTGACGGCCCGCAAAAAACCGGGGTCGAAGCATTCCGTCACCAGGGGCCGATACAAGACGGCCAGGGTGAGCAGAGTCACGGTAGCCACGCCGGCCACCAGTAGAATAGCCGGATCATCCACAGCCAGGATGGTGCCGAAAAGCACGTGCATGAGGTCGATGCTGGTCCCTTTAATGGAAACCAGAAGCACTCCCAGGGCTAAGGAGATGATATACAAGGCGGCCAGGCTGGCCTCCTCTTTGACGGGCGTCAGCCGGGATACGGCTCCGGCGAGCACGACCACGCCCAGTCCGGCCAGAAACCCGCCCAGACTCATAGCCGTAAGGGATAACCCATACATCAAAAAGCCGACAGCCGCACCAGGGAGTACGGCGTGAGACAGGGCATCCCCACTAAGGCTCATCCGCCTGAGCACCAAGAACGTGCCGACCGGTCCACAGCCCAGGGCCAGGGATAAAATGGCCCCCAGGGCGTGACGCATGAAGGAAAATTCGGTGAAAGGCGCCACAAAGATATTGACAAACCAGTTCATTTAAGGCTTCTCATGGCAAACTGGAGCATTTTGGTCCCAGGCTTCGGCTATACATCGGGCCATATCCAGATTGTCCGGGGTCAGGATAGTGGACGTGGGTCCCCAGGCTATGGGCTTCCTGGCCAGCATCAAGGTGTAAGGGAAGTTTGTCCGGACCTGATCCAGGTCATGGATTACAGCCACAACGGTTCGACCCAGTCGAATCCATTCCAGGACAACACCCAGCAGATCTTCAGTGGTCTTGGCGTCGACGGCCGTAAAGGGCTCGTCAAGGAGGATCACCGGGGCATCCTGCAAGAACAAACGGGCGAAAAGGACCCGTTGGAATTGACCGGCCGACAACGAACCGATGGGCCGGCGCTCGAACCCGACCAGACCTACGGCAGCCAGGGCGGCATGGGTCTTGGCCCACTGACCCCGGTCGACCCGACCGAATGGTCCTAAAAAAGGCCAGTGCCCCAGGGCGACCATGTCTAAGACATTGATGGGGAAGGAATGATCGATTTCCGCCTGCTGGGGAAGATAGGCCAGTTGCCCGGCCTTGAGTCCGTCCAGATCGATGGTCCCATCCATGGGCCGCAAAATACCCATGATCGCCTTGAGTAAAGTGGACTTACCCGAGCCGTTGGGTCCGACTACGGCGGTCAGGGTGCCCGGCTCAAAGCGGCCGGAAAGGTGATGCACGGCTGGATGGCGGTTATAACCTACCGTCAGGTCATGTAAGACGATGGCTCGAAACATGGTCAATCCAGGACTAACAGGACCACCGCCCACAAAACGGCGCAGGCCCCCGCGGCTAAAGCCAGACGCCGCCACACTGACCAGCCCAAGGGGGAGAAAGGTATGGGCTGGTTTTCGGTAATGGTCCGGCAGTCGTCTGTTTCAGAACAAGGGACGGGAGGAGTGGTTTCCATAGTTATTGAGAAAAATTATTATCAATTGGAAAAATTTAGGCCGGTAAAATAGCCCCGGACATATACCTCTTTGAACCGGTCAGGCATCAGCCGGGCGAAGGGCCGCAGCGCGGGCACCGGCCATAAAATTCAAGATAGTGTCCTTCCACGGCAAAACCGGTCTGGACGGCCAGGAGCTTTTCCAGAGTTGAGAGGTCACAGTCGGTCACTTCCCGGACATGGCCGCAGGAGCGGCAAATCAAATGATGAACGTGCCCTGGGTGGCCGGCCAGGTAGCGGTGCTCACCGTTGGGACCGTGGATGTGCAACAAAAATCCCAATTCACATAAAGAGTTAACCACTCGATAGACTGTGGCCTGACCTATGGCGTATTCTTGCAAGGCGCGGCAGGCCTCCGGCAGGGTTAAACCTTTGGTAGAGTCTGAAAATAGCCGCCACACGGTTATCCTCTGGGAAGTCAAGCGGAGACCTAGACGGCGAAAGGCGCGCCTGAGGTCATCTACCCGGAGGTCATTTAGGCGTTTGTCATCATCCTGAGTCATTGATAAAAATTATCATAAAGGCGGATTAAGGTCAAGGATAATTTTAGACTGGCTATGGTTCAAAAGAAAAGGAGGGGCAATCCAATGCAGACGAAAGAAGAGCTAAGATTTTCCATCGCCGGGGAGTGTAAGCAACCAGCGGTCAGCAGTCAGCCAAAAACAAGAGGTTCATGCCTTCCCTTCCGGGTATGGCCGGTTGGACCGAAGCCTGGACCGATGAGGGTGTCGTTTTTTAGTGATGGCTGAAAGCTGACCGCTGATGCTTACCCGGTATTGGTTAGATTCAGATCATTGTCCTGATTGAGTTGCTTGAGGCGCTTTTTTGCCAAATTGTCCGGATGTTACGCCCTGTCCCGGCTTGGCCGGCCCCGGCTTTATTCCCATTGCCGGTCTGGGTGGTCCGGGCCTGGCGCCTGGTCCCGCATTAGCTCCCGGAGGAACAGAACCAACATTCGGGCCGGGTTGACTTCCGGGCCCCATGATCGGGCCGGGTTGACTTCCGGGTCTCATGGGAATGATCTGGCCTTCACCGGGGGGAACCGCTGCTCCCGGCATCATTCCCGGGGCCGCCGCAGGTTCTTTGATTTCCAGGTAGTCCTGGAATTTATTAAAAATACCGGCGACAAGTTGTTTATAGACGATGAAGACAGGTTCTTGGTTATCAACCTTAACAAAGTACTTTTCCTTTTTTTCATCCGCCTTAAACTGCAGCTTTTTTTCCGACTTGTCTTTAAGGATCAGGCTCAAGGTCAAGTCCGGCGCCTTAAAGTCAACTTCAGCCGGTTTTTTGTGGAACTCAGAGGTCTTAAACTTACTCAGGAGACTGATCAGCGCCTCCACCGCCGGTTTGTTGACCACCGGCTGGGTTTTGCCATTCTTAACCACTTGCCAATCTTTGTCTTTCAGAGCCAGGCCGAACTGCTCATCGGGAAAGGCAAATGACACTCCGGCCAGTTGACCAGGTTCAAAATCGATAATGGCCTTGTCCCGTAAATCGTCCACTTGCCTCTTCGCAAAAGCATTCAACCGGCCGGCCAGCATCACGACATCTTTGGAATTTTTTTTCCGGATATAGGTTAAGGTGTTGTCCGGGCTGCTTTTGCCGACAAGAAATTCAGCTTGAACTTCTTTTTTGTCGTTAAGTAAGGTCACTTTAGTGCCGCCGGCCTCATCCGTCTCAAAGCGGCCGTATTTTTTTTCGTCGCTGGAAATGACCTCACCGGCCGGCATATTTTTGAGCTCATTAATAAAATTATTGACCATGGCTTGCTCGGCCAGATAAGATATGGGCTTTTCCAAACGCCATTTATCTCCGACCTTAACCAAGGAGATGGCCCGATCTTTGCCGGCTAAGGTGAGGCCGGTCACTTTGTCGAAATCAAGGGCCAGAAACTTTCCTTCAGATTTAGCCGGAGCCGGAGGTTGACTTTTGACAAAATAGATTACCCCCAAGATCGCCACGACTGCGCACAGAATAATGATTTTGCCTTTCATTTAGAGCACCTCCTTGGCCCTTCGTTTTCCGGCCTGCCAATAAATCAACCCGAAGAGAATAAACAAGATCGGAGCGGCCATCACGTTGACATACTTTATCAATATCTTAGCCCCGTCGGAGATTTCGGTCAGAGGGGCCATCACTTCACCCTTAGACCGGATGGCGATCAGATCTTCTTCCTGAGCCAACCAATCCACCGCGTTCTGGATAAACACCATGTTGCTTCGACTGGAGGCAAAGTCGTCTTCCAGTATTCTGGCATCGCCCACCACCACCAGTCTGGTTTTCTTGCCTTCCTTGATCCGGTCCTTATCTTCTTTGATCTCCTTCGGCAATCCGTCCTTAAAAAAGGATTTAAAGGCGCCGGTAACGGTGGCCACCAGGGTTTTGGCGCTGCCGTTGAATTGCTCCCTGGTAAACTTCTGGTAAGGATCTATCGCGAATGGATCTGTCATCACTCCGGAATTACTTGAAGACTTGGCCACTGGAGTAAAAACGACCTGCTCCCCGGCCTGTTTAGACTTCTCGATGGACGAAGTGAAAAACAAGGTCAGATCACTCAAGTCCCTAACAATAGGACTATCCTTGGGAAATTCGCTGATCACCGGAAAGAACGGGTAATTGACCATATTGGCGATGGTCATGCCGCCGCTCTGTTGCTGGATGGTAATCCTGGCGTTCTTGACGTCGATAATCAGATCATTATTGACTTTGAACCCATAATTCTCCAGCCACGGATCCATTTCCTTATTTACCGCCCGGGCCATGCTATATTGCAGGTTGGCATTAACTTTTTCAATAAAGAAGGCGACCTTCCCACCGCCCATGATGAACTGATCCAGGCGATACTCCTGCCAGGGTTCCAGCGGTTGTTCCGGCCCGGCCAAGATAATAAGGTCCGTATCTTTGTCGATTGGTTTTTCTTTATCCAGGGTCAATGGAACGACCTGATAGTTCTTGGCCAGCAGTTGGCTCAGCCGGTTGTAAGCCCGCCCCCCCTGCCCCATCATTGACGAGGATTGAGGCGCCAGTAATCCGATCTTCACCGCCTTATCACTGGTCAATTTCTTGATCGTCGAGGTGATGTCGTATTCCAGGCCGCCGGCGCCTTTGACCACCGGGATGGTCTCCGATTTATCCAGATAGAGGAAGGACATCCCCATGTAGACTTGTTTGACTTCAAATTTATCTTTTCGCATGACATTGATTTGAATGGGCTGCACACCCAGGCGTTTGGCCTGTTCCTCGCTCTTCGGGTCAGTGCCTGGATCAATGAATTCAAATTTTAACTTACCATTGGAAAAGGCCTTAAACTCTTGGAGCATATCTCGGAGATAACGGGCATTATTATTGTAGGGCGAGGGCAGGTCAGGGGTGAAAAAAACCTTGACCAGGACGTTGTCGTTGAGGTTTTCAAATATCTTTTTGCTGGCCGGGGACAGGGTATAGAGGCCGGCCCGGGTCAGATCCAATTGAGTAAATGTGTTAAATGATATTGAGTTTACCAGAACAACCAGGCAGACCACCAGGACGATGTAGGCGGTAGTGCTTAGTTGAAAGGTGGATTTTTTCTTCATCAGTCCAACTCCTCTGGTGATGTTGCCGGAATAGCCTGACGGTGGACAATAAAAGCGGTCACCGCCCGGTCGATCGTTCACAAATATAACGGCGTTTGCCGCCGGGCCGAAAACCTTCGTGGTCTCCGGGAGCTTCAATGGCCCCGGACTAACCCCATTTTCTCCCGGCCAGGCTTTGACCGGTCAAAAATAACCCCATGAAAATTATAGAAAAATAGTAAACCAGATCACGGGTGTCAATGATCCCTTTGGCCACATTGGCGAAGTGGTAATCCATGCTCAAATACTCAAACATGCTTACCAGGGGCCCCGGCACCATGAACAGGAATTTGTCGACCATGAAAAAGGCGAAAGCGATCACAAAGGCCAGGATAAAGGCGATTATCTGATTGTCGGTCAGACTGGAGGCGAACAGGCCGATGGACAGATAGGCCGCCGCCATCATCAGGACGCCCAGATAACCACCTAAGATCGGGCCCAACTCGGCGTCCCCCAAGGCCATGACCGTGACCACCTGAGGAAAAGTCAAAAGCAAAAAAACGGCCACAAAACATAAGGCGGACAAAAACTTGCCCACAACTATCTCCATGTCGGTAGTGGGTAAGGTGGCCAGGATTTCAAACGTCCCGTTCTTTTTTTCCTCAGCAATCAGGCGCATGGTCACGGCCGGGATAAAGAAGATGAAGATGGCCGGGATAACGCTGAACATTTGGCGGAGCGAGGCCTGGTTCATAAGGAACAGGGAACTGGAAAAAAACCAGCCGGTGATGATCAAAAACAACGGAATAACTATATAAGCGATGGGCGAGTTAAAGTAAGCTTTGAACTCTCGCCAAAAAATTGCACTGATGTTTGACATTTGGCGCTTCCCTCCATAACTGGTGACTGACGATGTTGAGGACCGTTAAGCCGACGCACCGGACCACCGAATTGATCAGGCCGGGCCGGACCAGGCCGTCAGTTGTTGGGTTGACCAAGGGTTAATTCGTGGAATATCTCTTCCAGTGAGGTCTCTGTCCGGGTCATCTCCAAGAGAACCCAGCCTTGGGAAACGACGAAGGCAAAAACGTCTTCCCGGAGATCCTGCCCGGTCGCCCGCTCCTTAGCCGAAAGAGTGAACTCCCAGGTGCCGTCCGCCGGTTGCCCTCTTTTTTCGACATGCAGCCTGGCAAAATGACTCCGGAGTTTATCTTCCACGCCGTCATTGCCGGCTTTGACGGTGAAAAATATATTCTCGGCGCCTTGAAATCTGGCCTGCAGTTCCGCGACCGAGCCATCTTCCACAATGCTTCCCTTATCAATAACTATAATCCTGTCGCAGGTGGCCTCCACCTCCGGTAAGATATGAGTAGACAAGACGACCGTTTTTTCCCGGCCCAGGGTTTTGATCAGGTTCCGGATTTCCACGATCTGGTTTGGGTCCAGGCCGGAAGTCGGCTCGTCCAGGATCAGGATATCCGGGTCGTGAACCATGGCCTGAGCCAGGCCCACCCGCTGCCGATACCCCTTGGACAGAGTCCCGATGGTCTGCCCCAACACCTCGGTCAGCCCGCAGGTGGTCGCGATTTGCCGCAGCCGGTCTTTCACTTTAGATACGGGGATGCTTCTCACCTGGGCAATAAACTTCAAATACTCGATCACCGACATGTCCATGTACAGGGGGTTGCTTTCCGGCAAGTAGCCGATCTTCTGCCGAATCGCCATGGTATCATCATAGACGCTGATTCCGTCCACCAGTACGTCGCCCTGGGTGGGGTGCATGTAACAGGTGATGATTTTCATGGTTGTGGTCTTCCCTGCCCCGTTCGGGCCCAGGAAACCCAGAATCTCCCCCCGGTTGACTTCAAAAGAAATGTTGGTCAGAGCCGGAAAAGTCCCGAAGTTTTTGCACAACTCTCTGATTTCAATCACTGATATCCCTCCATGAAACATTGACATTGACGCCGGTCAATAACCAACCGCCAAGACAACCTAAATTTAGTCTTGCCCGATGATCGGCGCCCAACATTGAGCGGATAGTGTATGCCCCAAACTATAAGGAACTCGTAAAAAATGATTCTTTCACTCTATTATTTTTTCTCGTTTTAGATTTCGCTGCAACCATAACACATTAACTTACAGAAAAAACTAAGCTAAAATCAAAATATCTTCTTTTGTATTAAATGATAACCTCTTAGTGAAAAGGCCCCCGGACCTGTCCGGGAGCCTTCAATAGACTAGTTGTATGGGGAAGAATTACATCATTCCGCCCATGCCACCCATTCCGCCCATACCACCCATTCCGCCCATACCGCCGCCACCGGGCATAGCCGGCATTCCGGAATCCTTCTTGGGCTTCTCGGCAATCATGGCTTCCGTGGTCAATAGTAAGGAGGACACCGACGCGGCGTTCTGCAGAGCAAATCGGGTCACCTTGGTCGGGTCGATGACGCCGGCTTCGATCATATCTTCAAACACGTCTTTATCGGCGTTGTAGCCATAAGCTCCGGTACCGGCTTTGACTTTTTCAACGACGACCGAGCCTTCGACGCCGGCATTATCGGCGATCTGGCGGACGGGTTCTTCAATGGCCCGACGAATGATATTTACGCCGAGTTGCTCTTCGCCGTCCAGCTTAAGGTCGTTCAGCGCGGTCAAAGCCCGGATGAAAGCTACTCCACCGCCGGCCACGATGCCTTCTTCCACGGCTGCTCTGGTGGCGTTCAGGGCGTCTTCGACTCTGGCTTTCTTTTCTTTCAATTCGGTTTCCGTAGCCGCTCCGACGTTAATTACGGCCACACCACCGATGAGCTTGGCCAGGCGTTCTTGCAACTTCTCCCGGTCGTAATCGGAGGTGGTTTCGTCGATCTGGCTTCTGATCTGACGGACACGGCCTTCTAACGCCTCTTTGGCGCCGGCCCCTTCGACGATGGTCGTGTTGTCTTTGTCTATGGCGATGCGCCGGGCCTGGCCCAGGTCGCTCAGGTTGATGCTTTCGAGCTTAATGCCCAGGTCTTCGGAAATAACCTGGCCACCAGTCAATACTGCGATGTCTTCCAACATGGCCTTGCGCCGGTCACCAAACCCAGGAGCCTTAACCGCGGCCACCTGAAGCGTGCCGCGCAGTTTATTCACAACTAAGGTAGCCAGGGCCTCACCCTCGATATCCTCAGACACGATAAACAAAGGTTTTCCGGTCCTGACCACTTTTTCCAGAATCGGCAGCAGGTCTTTCATGTTGCTGATCTTTTTATCATAGATAAGCAGGAAGGGGTCGGTCAGATTGACTTCCATTTTTTCGGGGTCGGTCACGAAATAGGGGGAGACATAGCCACGGTCAAACTGCATACCTTCCACCACGTCCAGCGTGGTCTGCATGCTCTTGGCCTCTTCCACCGTGATAACGCCTTCTTTGCCGACCTTGTCCATGGCCTCGGCGATGATGTTGCCGATGGTGGCGTCGTTGTTGGCGCTGATGGTGCCAACCTGGGCGATTTCCTTCTGGTCTTTAGTCGGCTTGGAGATTTTCTTCAGCTCGGCCACGACTTTTTCCACGGCTTTATCAATGCCGCGTTTCAGGGCCATGGGGTTAACGCCGGCTGCAACCAGTTTAGCCCCTTCTTTATAAATGGCCTGGGCCAAAATGGTGGCCGTGGTGGTGCCGTCACCAGCTACGTCGGAGGTCTTAGAGGCCACTTCTTTAACCATCTGTGCGCCCATGTTTTCAAACTTATCTTCAAGTTCGATTTCTTTAGCAACGGTGACGCCATCTTTAGTGATATTAGGAGAACCCCAAGATTTATCTAAGATTACGTTCCGGCCTTTAGGCCCCAAGGTTACTTTTACTGCGTTAGCCAAGGTATCGATGCCCCGCGTAATGGCTTCTCTGGCCTTGACGTCATATTTAATTTCCTTCGACATTAAAATTCCCTCCTTCAGGGTTTGGCTCTTAGGCAATGATTTTAACGGTAATATCTTGGATCATTTATTTAATGATGCCCAAGATGTCGTCTTCTCTAAGAATAAGATGCTCTTCACCGTCGACTTTGATTTCGTTTCCGGCATATTTTCCGAAAAGGACGAGGTCGCCTGCTTTAATATCCATGGGGATGTTTTTTCCATCTTCAGTTTTCCGGCCGTTACCAACGGCGAGGACCATGCCCTGTTGCGGTTTTTCCTTGGCGCTTTCGGGAATGATAATTCCGCCCTTGGATATTCCTTCATTTTCAAGTCGCTTAACGATAAGGCGATCATGGAGAGGTCGAAGCTTCATAAAGAATTCCTCCTTGAGAAAAGTTCAAAAAATCTACTTACCGGCTTCATAGCCGAAAAGTCAGTCTGTTAATCTGGTTAATCTGGAGTGAGATATTATTGACTTGCTTGGGTCTTATGTATAATCATCGCTGCGGCCGTTGTCAATAGCACCGGGACGGGGAATATAATTCGACCGGTCATAACCTCCCTTTTAGACGCGACATAGTGGCCGGCTTCTCGCTGCCGGCTGTCTTCAACGAACAACAAGCATCAAGCAACCAGTAACAGTCAGTCTCAGATGCGTCAATATAGACTATGTGCCTACTATATTATGCTTTTAACACTGAAAAAAATGACCAGGTCCGGTGGGGCGTCACTTTTGGCTTGAACTAATCACCGTTGTGTGTGAAAAATAAAATGACAAATAAGGCCGGTCCCGCGGCCAAAACCCGGCGTCATAACCGGCCCCGAACTCTATCCCTGAAACAAGCTATAGAAAGTATCCTTACCCGGAATGCCAGGCCGGGCCTTAGTGGAAGGCTTGCGGCCAATTTAATTAATTGAATAACACCGGCCCATGTGATAAAAATGGCTGTTGGCGGGCGAGCATGACCCATTCAGGACGAAAGATAAAAGACCATTACTTTTATCAAGCCAAACGGGAAGGATTCCCGGCCCGCTCGGTCTATAAGCTGAAGGAGATAGATCAACGCCATCGATTGTTCAAGCCGGGTGACGCAGTTTTGGACTTAGGCGCTTCTCCCGGTTCCTGGTTACAATTTGTCGGTCAGGCCGTGGGTCGCAACGGCCACATCACCGGCGTGGATCTCAAGCCGTTGTCAGGGCCGGTTCCAGCCAATGCCCGGTTCATAATGGCCGACATCTTCACCTTGGGCCTGGAAGAGCTGGCTCCACCCGCCGGCGGATTTGATGTCGTCTTAAGTGACATGGCCCCACAAACGACCGGAATCAAAATCACCGATGCCACCCGGTCCTATGAGCTGGCCCACACGGCTCTAATGGTGTCGCTAAAACATTTGAAGGAGGGCGGCCATTTCGTGGCCAAAATTTTCCAAGGACCGGATTTCCCGAATTTTCTAGCTGAAGTCAAGAAGGCGTACCGGACGGTCAAGGCCTTCAAGCCCGACTCGACCCGGCGGGAGAGCAAAGAAGTGTTCGTCGTCGCTCTGGAAAAAAAGAGGCTCACAGAATAATTCACCAAAATATCTGTTCATCACCAAAACAACAAAACGAATTCACTCGTTAAACCATTCTTAGGAGGCTATTTAATGTCAGGACATTCCAAGTGGAGCACAATTAAACACAAAAAAGGAGCCGCGGACGCCAGGCGGGGAAAGATTTTCAGCAAAATAATCAAAGAAATTACGGTAGCCGCCCGGATCGGCGGTGGTGACCTGACCGGCAATTCCCGGTTGCGATCAGCCGTTGCGGCAGCCAAGGCCGAGAACATGCCTAAAGACAACATTGACCGGGCGATCAAAAAAGGGACCGGCGAAATAGAGGGTGTGACCTACGAAGAATCCACATACGAGGGTTACGGTCCGGGCGGAGCGGCCGTCTTAGTCGAGATTATGACCGATAATAAGAACCGGACCGTGGCCGATATCCGCCATATCTTCGCCAAACACTCCGGTAACCTGGGTGAGGCCGGCTGTGTCTCTTGGATGTTCGACAAAAAAGGTCTGTTCGTTTTTGACAAGAAGACCGTGGGCGAAGATCAACTGATGGAAATGGCCCTAGACGCCGGGGCGGAAGACGTCACCGCAGAAAACGGGGAATTTGAAGTGGTGTGCAGTCCCGAGTCCTATGAAGCCATCAAAGAGATCTTCGATAACCAGAGCCTGAAATATGAAATGGCTCAAGTAACTATGGTTCCGAGAACGACCGTCGAACTGACCGGCAAGCAAGCTGAGCAAATGCTTAAAATGATGGAAAAGTTGGAAGACCACGACGACGTGCAAAACGTTTATTCCAATTTTGACATTTCTGACGAAGAGATGGAAGCCCTTGGTCAAAATTAGAGCACTGGGCATTGACCCGGGCTCTCGGGTGACCGGATTTGGGGTGGTGGAACAGCGAGGCTACGATCTGGTCTATATTGGCAGCGGCCGTCTGGCCCCCGGAGATGCCCTCCCCTTTCCGGCCAGGTTAAATGTGATCTACCAGGGGCTGATGGAGGCCATGAACCAGTACCGCCCGACCGAGGCCGCGGTGGAAGACCTGTTTTTCGCCAAGAATGCCAAGAGTGCGTTGATCCTGGGCCATGCCCGAGGGGTGTGCCTGTTGGCCGCGGAAAATTCCGGTTTGCCCATATTTGAGTATTCACCTAGGCAAATCAAGCAAAGCGTCGTGGGTTACGGCGCGGCGGCCAAGGAGCAGGTCCAGGAGATGGTTCGGCTGCTGCTGGGGCTTCCGGAGCGGCTGCCCAAAGACACCTCTGATGCCCTGGCTACGGCCATTTGCCACTTGCACTCCCGGAGCAGCGCGGCTAGTCTGAACGGCCGGGTCATGGATCGGGCCAGCCCCAACAAGGACCTGGAATTATGATTGCCCTGCTTAGAGGAACGATTTATTTCAAATCAGTGGAGTATGTCATCCTGGATGTAGCCGGAGTCGGTTACCGGGTGTTTACCCCTTTATCCTCTTTTTATCATTTACCTCCGGTTGGAACCAGCGCCGAATTAAATATTTACACCGTGGTCAGAGACGACGCCATCCTTTTGTACGGGTTCGTGACCTTGGAAGAAAAAGAAGTCTTCTTAAAACTCATTTCCATCACCGGGATCGGACCCAAGCTGGCCGCGAATATACTCTCCGGGATTGCCGTACCGGAATTGAAACGGGCCATTTCTTCTGGAAATCTGGACCGGATCAAGGCCATCCCGGGAGTGGGGAAAAAGACCTCCGAACGAATTATATTAGAATTAAAAGATAAAATAGATATCCCCACCCTGCCGGCAGAAATCGCCGTGGCCGGTTCAGACAGGTCCGCGGTCGTGGACGATGTCGTTTCCGCCTTGGAAAACCTGGGCTATAAACCGCCGATAGCCAGGCTTGCGGTGCAGCGGGCCCTTAAAGACCTGGGGCCGGCGGAGTTCAGTCTGGAAGAATTGCTGAAAAAGGCGCTGTTGAGTCTGTCCAAAACCTAACCCTCCTTAAAACCCTGGTTGAGGCGGTTGGCCGTGCTGAAAGAACTCGCTGAAATTTCTCTGACCGACAACGACCGCCAAACGATAACCGCGGCCGCGGGAATCCTCAAAGAACGCTTTCCCGTGGACAAGGTCATCCTCTATGGGTCCAAAGCCCGGGGTGACGACCATGCGGATTCAGACATTGATCTTTTCGTCATCACTTCCAGGCCTATCCAATGGCGGGAACGGAAATCAATTGTCGCGGCCCTATTCGACCTGGCCATGGCCACCGACACCATCATCAACATCTTGACCGTTCCCCTGGCTGATTGGGCGACCGGAGCGTTTCGGCACACTGCAATTTATAGAGAAATCCTACGGGACGGGGTACCGGCCGCATGAACCACCAGGCCCAGGAAGGGTCAAGGGATCAAGATATCTTCACCAACCACTGGCTGGCCAAAGCCCGCCGGGCCCTTGAGTCCGCCGTGACCAACCGGCAACATAACCGGATGTCGAAAGCCGTGCAAGATATCTACTTTGCCTGTTTTAGTGCCGTCACCGCCGTTTTCGTGAAAGAAGGTAAAATATTCCATAAAGATTCTGCCCTGCAGTTGGCATTTCAGCGGGAGATAATAAAAACAGGGCGCGTTAATCCCGCCTGGGGTCCTTTTCTCGATTGGGTGTTCCACAATATGCAGCAAGTAAATTATCAACCCACAGTCCCGTTCGAACCGGACCTGGTCCAGGAACTTCTGGAAAAAGCTGAATGCTTTGCAACTGATATGGAGACTCTCTTAAAAATCACCGAGTTCCCATCCCGGTCACCGGAATGAATACTGATTGGCAACACGGCCCTCCAATTAACTTAACCGGTTGAGTTAGCTGTTAGATCTTCGGTAAACCGTTCAGTCAAATGCACGCCCCACACTAAACCTGACAAGGAGGATGACGATGAAGAAGTTCGGGACAACCATGCTTGCGGCCAGTGCTATTTTGTTATTCCTGCTGGGCAACTCCTTTGCCGGACCCACCGATGACCCGGTCATCAAGTGGAGAGAGAAAAACCAGGAGAAAAGAATTGACCAGGGAGTAAAAAGTGGTGAGTTGACGCCGAAGGAAGCCGGCAAATTAGAAAGAGAACAGGCCCGGATCAAGCAAACCGAGTCCAGAATGAAGGCCGACGGCAAACTGACCAACAAAGAAAGAGCCAAACTTCAACGTGAACAGAACAAGGCCAGTGCTCGGATTTACAAGAAAAAGCACAACCAGAAGAAGGCGAAGGTCAACTAACCGGAGGAGAATTGAACCGAACGTCTTCACGGCCAACCTGATTCACGGCCAACCTGAGGGGTAGAGTGTTTCAATATAATTAATTAATCATACTCACATTTTTACAGTATCGGTGAAAAATGGATCAAGAACGGTTGGTGGAACCGGAGAAACAGGACGAAGAAGCAGGCCTCGAACCCGGATTGCGTCCGTCCAAACTAGATGAATACATCGGTCAGGATGAGGTCAAGACCAACCTGAGGGTTTTTATTCAAGCCGCCAAGATGCGGTCCGAACCCCTGGATCATGTCTTGTTTCACGGCCATCCGGGGTTGGGCAAGACCACGTTGGCCTATATCATGGCCAATGAACTGGGTGTGGACATTCGATCGACCTCCGGCCCGGTGCTGGAACGGCCCGGTGATCTGGCCGCCATCCTGACCAATCTCAAAGCCCACGATATTTTGTTCATTGATGAAATTCACCGCCTCAACCACGTGGTGGAAGAGATCATGTATCCCGCCATGGAGGATTTCAAGCTAGATATTATCATCGGCCAGGGACCGGCGGCCAGGTCAATCCGGATCGATCTCCCCCGGTTTACTCTGGTCGGGGCCACCACCCGGGCCGGGATGCTCACTGCGCCTTTACGGGACCGGTTCGGGGTGGTGCTGCGGGTGGAGTTTTATAAACCCGGCGAGCTGAAAACGATCTTGCTCCGGTCGGCCCAGGTTCTTAAGATTAAGTTGACCGACGACGGAGCCGAAGAAATCGCCCGCAGATCCCGCGGCACCCCTCGGATCGCCAACCGCCTGTTGCGCCGGGTGCGTGACTTCGCCGAGGTCATGGCCGATGGGATCATCACTCGAAAAACGGCGGCCGGCGGGTTGACCATGCTCGAAGTGGACGAATCGGGTTTCGACAAAATGGACCGGCACATCCTCTTAACGATCATGGACAAGTTCGAAGGCGGCCCGGTCGGACTGGACACGGTGGCCACCGCTGTCAGCGAAGACCGCGACACGATCGAGGAAGTCTATGAACCGTTTTTGATCCAGTGCGGCTTTATCAAAAGAACCCCCAGGGGCCGGGTCCTGACTCAAATCGCCTATAATTACTTTGGCCGGACCGCTCCGTGCTCCTATCAGAACAGCCTTTTCGGGCCGGGATGATTCATTGGTTTCAACGCCTCACTCCTTTTCAGTTGTCCTCCCACTATTGTCAGGCACTACACTACGCCTAAGTTTAAATTCCCCTTATGATGGTACCGCTAAGATTCAGAAGATCATATAAGCCAATGATTTTGTGTAGCTCATTCGGCCTTGGTTTACCTCTTTGCTGAATATCAACACATTGACTTCATACCAAACTTGTTGATACAAGCCATCACCCTGATTGAGCCGCCGTCCGTACCCGCCGCTCGATATCCTCAGCCTAACATCATATCCGTTCCTATAACATACAAAAACGTCTTTTTTAGGAATCTTTCCTATTTTATCCCTATGATTTAGTGGTTTATCCTCTATATTATTTGTCCTGTCACAAAATTTCGCATGACATGAGAGGGAACATGTGATATATGTTTTCGCTTATTTATGACTGTCGTCAGGAGCATTAACATCATTTCGGCCTAAACCAGTTATTTGTATGACAAAACAATACCATACATCCATGATTGCTTAGCTGCGCCATGTGCATGTGCAATGAGAAAAAGCGAGGGAACATCAGCCTCCCCGCAAGCAGTATATGAACATTCCATTGTAAGCTGAATTAATTCATAAGATTATGCGGATGCCCCGCAGCCACTGAAACTTTGCACTGAATAGTTTCGTCTTTGGCCCCAGGGCCTATAACCGGATGCAGGAGAAAGGACTGTATATGACAGCAGGATTTACAAAGTTGAAGAACATGAGTCTCTGGATAAAAATCGTGATTCCGATTGTGGCTATAACATCCATTGGTATGATCATTTCTTCCGTTATTCTCTATTCTTCGTTTCTCGGTCTACTTACAGAAAAGGAGAAAAGCAAGATCGTCCACATCTCCCACCTCGGCACTGATCAACTCCGAAGATGGAACAATGGAATGCTTCAGCAGGTGGAAGATTGGAGTCGTTCCGACCGAATCCGGACGGCCATTCAGAAAAAGGAAAATACCGTAGACGGCGATAAGATGATGGCAGAACTCGCCGCCGGGACGACCCCAAAAGGCAAGAGTCAATATGCCCGGATTGATCTCATCAAGGATGACAAACTTTTTGCAACGTCTACTACATCCAAAAATGATTCCCTCAGCTTTCAAAACGACAGCATGCGAGCCTACTACAAAACGGCTCTCGATGGAAAAGTAGCCGTATCCCCTATTCTAAAAGGCGATGGAGATGAACCGGTATTCATCATCGCCTGTCCGGTACGAGTGGAGAATACCCGTGAAGCGGTGCTGTGGGCCGTCGTCCGATTTCAATACGGCGAGTATCTGGACGCCTTCAAGGTCGGCCGCACCGGATATGCGTATATCGTTAACAAAAAAGGACTAGTCGTCGCTCACCCAGATCCGAAACATATCCTGAAAACCGACATAGCAGATTTCGACTTTGGCAAAACGATAGTACGGATACAAGGAAGTGATTTTGTGGAGTATACCTTTGAAGGCGTCAATAAGATTGCGGCCGCTGAACGCGTGACATTCCAGCCTGATTCGCCATTACAAGCGATTGAATCCATCTTTGTCGTGACAGCTCCAACCGTGGAAGTCTACACCGGTGTTGACAAACTTATCACGGCGATTATTGTCATGACAGCCGTAAACTGCCTTGTCCTTATTCTTGTCACCTGGATGGTCATCATGCTGCTCGTGAACCGTCGGGTCAAGAAGGTCATGAACGCATTAAAAGATATTGCTGAAGGTGAAGGGAATTTAATGGCCCGATTAGAGGTACCCAATCGTGATGAAATGGGACTCCTGTCGAATTATTTCAACCTCTTTGCCGCAAAGCAGGAACTCATGATACGCAAAATTGGCGCCAATGCCGATACCATCGGGGAATTCTCTATTTCTCTCGCGTCATTGTCCGAGGAGAACCTCAAAGCCGCCAAAAATACTCTCGAACATACGGTTCATGTAACTCAATTGACGGAAAAGGGCCGTCACAATATTGAAGCCGTGGCCGAAGAGATCAGAAGAGTGACCGAAAATGTCAATACCATCGCGGCCGGCATGGAGGAGATGGATGCTACGGTTCGTGAAATTGCCCAAAATACTGAACAAGGAAGGACGATCACCGAACAAGCAACCAAGAATGTGGAAAGTGTGCACCAGGAAACAGATGTGCTCAAAAAAGCATCGGAAGAAATTGGGTCTGTCCTTGTGGCCATTAACGAAATTGCGGAACAAACGAAACTTTTGGCCCTCAATGCCACCATCGAAGCCGCCCGGGCCGGAGATGCAGGGAAAGGGTTCGCCGTGGTGGCCAATGAGGTGAAAGAACTGGCCCGGCAATCATCAACGTCGACAGACGTAATCCGAAACAAGGTGGAGCAGCTTCAACAGGCCACCGGCCGTGTGATTGAACGGGTTGCCGATATCCAAAAAGTAATCCAACATGTTATGGACATGGTCGCGACCATTGCCACCGCGGTAGAGGAGCAAACGGTAACAACGAGTGAAATGTCTCAAAATGTGAGCAACGTGGCCACAAATGCAAACAGTATTCTGGACAATATTCATGGAAGTGTCGTCATGCTCCAGGAAATTGAAGGTGCCAGTTCGAGGGTAAAAGAAAATATGTTTACCGTTACCTTCGGCGGGCATAGGACAAAACGCCAATCCGGTGAAATCCGTCTTTTATCAGGAGAAGAAGGCTTATCCGGACAGTTATCCAGCTTCAAGGTCACTCCGCTGCGGTTTAGAATAGAGAAAGTGAAAACCGCTCATTTGGATTGGGTTTCCAAGTTGGAAGCATTCATGGACGGATATATCGATTTACGTCCGGAAGAGGTCCCTTCCCATCTCAACTGCGCCTTTGGCCAACATTTTCATGGTGAAATGAAGAGACTCGCGGATTATCCGGCCTATCAAAAAGTCAACGAGTATCATCAAAAAGCCCATGAGGCCTTCGTTACCATTATCACGCTCAAAAATAGTGAGAAAAAGAATGAGGCCCAGATGAAATTCAATGACCTGGAAAACAACATAAAGCCACAGTTGTTCAACTGGCTGGACAAACTTTGCTGCGATTAACAGATGGCGGATAACAGTACTGCGATTGTCTGACGTGGATAGATCAACAGGGCAGTAAAAAAATCAGATCTTCCCGAATCCTTAGTATTTGCTTCGGGCATAAACAAGCCGCTTGGATTCAGTCGCAGATTATGGTACGGAGAACTGACGGCAACTTATTATTCCGTAACATTCTCCTTCAAACCGGACCAGTGCACGGGGATGACATCTCAAGCCAATAACAGACCTGTTGATACCGAATTCATCAAACAAGCAATCTTGTTTTGTCTGATGTCGGCCGGGTTTTATTTTATTGACCAGACGGCCTGGTTCGACCGGCATGTTCTGGGTCATCTGGCCGAAGGGACAGCCTGGGCCACCCACGTTCTGCTGTCTTTGGCGGGCGTTCCGACCGTCTTGACGGGCAGCACCATCGCCACGGCCACGGCCTATTTCGAGGTGGCCGGGTCCTGTGCCGGGTCCATGGTTATTTTCTTGTATGCTGCAGCCGCCCTGGCTTTTTTACCGGCCTGGACCATCCGCCTCTATGGCCTGGTCTCCGGCATCGGGCTAATCTTCTGCCTCAACATCCTGCGCTCTTCCATGATTGTCCTGGCCTCGTCCCGGATTACCGACAGCCTGTGGTTCTGGCATACGCTGGCCGGTCAGGCCCTGATTATTACCGGGGCCTTGGGGTTGTTTTTATACTGGGCCGGGTGGGGCAAGAGGGGGACCGGTCCGGCCATGGCGGCCCCGAGACGGCGTCTGATTGAGATTCTGGTGCTGTTCTGCGCCGGGTTCATTTTGAGCAGCCTGGCTTACAGATTATTCGGGGAGAGCGACTTAGGCGCCTGGTTTCATCAGGTGATCGTTAACCATGCTGCCTGGCTGCTGTCCTTTGTGGCCGAGACGTCAGCGAAAGACTTGACACTGCGGGTGGCCTCCCTGTCCATCGAGTTGAATCAGAAGTGCCTGTCGGGTCCGGTGGTGATCCTCATCATGGCCGCGATCTTTGCCTGGCCGGCCAGGTGGCGGTTCAAATGGGTGTGGCTGGTAGTGGGTTTTTTTGGGGTGTATTATGCTCATTTCCTGAGTCGGACAGTTGTCATTGCCCTCTCTTTTCACCACACCGGCACCGACCAGGGCATCTTCCGCCATTTCTTTGGGACCTGCGTCCTGATGGCCGGGTTACTGGCTCTAGTTACATACAAAAGATGTTCCCTAAGTTGTGTCACTAGTTACCGGAGGCAAATCCCGCGGTTGCTCCTGGCCGGGGTGGCTGCCTGCGGGGTGGCCTGGTTAAGCAGATGGGTCACCCTTCACACAGTCATTCCGCTACTGATGTCGAGAATCAACGGGACCGCGGGCCTGACCTATGACCCCTATTCCTGCGTCTCCCGGATGGTCGAATTTCACACCTTTTTCTGGCTGACCCTGTGGTGGTCCTCACCCCGGTTCTCCTGGAGGGATAAGATATGGGGCAGCCTGATCGGGATGTTCCTCATCTTCACCCATTTCGCGGCCCTCATCGCCCTGACCGAGATATGGCACCTGACGCCCCCCGTATGGCTGCTGAAATCCCTCATGGTCGCCCTGCCCTTCTCGGCCCTGGTCTTGATGGAATGGCCAGCCGGAAGAATGGGCCGGATCGAGCCGACATCGGTTCGACTAAAACATACCGGAACGTTGCGACTCCTACACCGACGCCCACTCAGACACCAATCAACACCTCGACGGCCTATCCGACGCCGACGAATACGTCCTATCCGACACCGACGCCAACCCTATACACCTTGAGCTTCTTGCAAAACTAATCTGCGTGATATAAAAAGAAGGAATGCCATGGATATTTTGTCCAAAGTCCGGTCGGAAATTTCGGCCAAATTAACGGTCCTGGCTTTAATCACAGCGATGAGGAATTGCGTCAAAAAGCTAATTCTTTGCGCTTGCCAACCAAGGCAGTCCTTAAAGGTAGATTCTAACCTCTTAATCTCTTTCATAGCGCTACCTTCATGATATAGAGTGATAGCACACAACAGGATGATTTTATTATAAAGTATAGCCTATATATTTAGATAATATATAAAAAATACATAACGTGAAGACGCTTGTAATCGATAACTAGCTAATCAGCAAAACTTATCCATGCCAACTCTCACCTTTTGTCCCGGACAGAGATCATCATTCCACTTTTTATCCCGTACAGAAAAAAACTGTTGACATTTTTTTCAACAACATGGCATAAAAAGTCAAAAATCTAAGAAACCAATGCTGGCTTCCTAACAGTAAGGCCGACTCATACGATTTAGGTAAAGCAAATTTTGTTATAAACTGCAACGTGTTATAAACTGCAACGTGTTATAAACTGCAACGACATCCTGACGCCCCAGCGGCGGAATCGGCGACGGGCTGAAAGGGCGTGCTTCCGGAACATTATTATCATGCATGTAAGATATGTCATATCTTTATTATTTTTTGACTCCGCGCAGTTCTGTGGTGTCAAGCAACTTAAATGTAGTGTAAACCGAAAGAGGGGACATAATGAAAAGAAGACGATTATTGATTCTTGCCTCGATGTTGGCTCTGATCGTTACGACCGGCTTTATTGAATCTTATGCCGATGCGGACAACCGCCTCACTCCCCGTGGGGTTACGAGCAATCCAGGCGACCCTCTTTTTTGTCAGCCTCAAGAAGGGGTAGGCTTTTTGATTGTTAATGGGGGAGCCGGAGTATTCACGGCCGACGCGGATTGTTACAACAATAATCCTGCCAACGATACCAGTTTGAACATCCCCACCCAGGAAGGTGGAACCTTAACCGGCACTGTGAGTGGGTCAAGTATCAATTACGTCTACACACCCCCAACGCCAAATTTTACGGGCACCGATGCATTCACCATTCATGTGACGACATGTTGGAATTCGGCCGGCGGAGCTGGTTCAGCTGGTGGCACAGCCAGACCGGGCGGCCCGACTGACCTGATCGTCTCGCTCAACGTGATTTCGGCCACGACGACTATGACAGCTACGGGAAATACCCCGACCCTGGTGACTGTTCCGACGGGCAGCATCACTGGGTGTTCCACCGGTGACAATGCTGGGAGGGGTCCGAGAGCAGGCGCTGTGTATGGCTGCGTAACTGGAATTATCAGAGGTTCCGTCGCTCCTTCTCACGGCACCTTGACGACCAGCGGCAATACGTTAAGATACACTCCCACGACTGGTTACGTGGGCCCGGACACATTCACTTACCAGGCGGTAGGCGTCAATGTTGACGGAAACAGCGCTTTAAATTCAGGTGACGTGACAGTCAATGTCACCGTCACTACTCCGCCGACTCCTACTCCGACCAACACCCCGACACCGACGAATACGCCCACTCCAACACCGACACCGACGAATACGCCGACGCCCACACCGACGCCCACACCGACGCCCACACCGACGCCGACGAATACGCCGACTCCGACTCCGACGCCGACTCCGACGCCGACGAATACACCAACTCCGACTCCGACGCCGGTCATATACACCTTGTCGGTGGTTAATTCTCCCGCTAATGCTGGAACCGTATCAGGGAACGGCATCACTTGCCCCAGCACATGCTCCAAAACATATGCGGCAGGTACTTCAGTAACGTTAACCGCGGCCGGAGGATCCGGATATGTATTCCAAAACTGGACTTTGCCCACAGGTAACTCTACTGCTAACCCGTTGACCCTGACAGTCAACTCTAACCAAACTGTAACCGCTGTTTACGTTCCCAGCCCGTCTATTCCCACCTTAAACGAGTGGGGCATGATCATCTTTGTCCTATTAGCTGTCACTGCAGGGTATTATCTCCGCCGCCGCCAACGCGGAGAAGCATAACAGCTCAAATATGAAGGCTGATTAACAATTGCAGAATCACCCGGCCCTGTGGTAACCAAAACCACGGGGCCTTTTATTTGGCTGAGATGGAGACGAGGGGCGGCCTGATCGGGATGTTCCTCATCTTCGCCCATTTTATTGCCTTAATTACCCTGATCGAGATATTTCGTCTGACCCCCCCATATGGCTGTTAAAATTCCCCATGGTCGCCCTGCCCTTCTCGGCCCTGGTCTTGATGGAATGGAAAACTGGAAGAATAGGCCGGAGATAGGCCGAACCAGGCGCCACAGCTACCCCCGCGCCGTCGAACTAGACATCAAAGAGAGGTTGACCAATACATCTCAGGACATCTTTGAATCTATTCTAAGTTCATCCATCTTTTTCTCCTCGGAAACAAGTTAATTACATTGCATCATCCTATTTTTTCAAAAAAAATGGGGCCGTCTTGTATTTAATAAAAAATCATTAAAATACAGGATGATACATATTGGGCACCACGCACATAACACATCCAAATCAAAATTACGATTGCTGAAATTGATACCCTGTGCTTGATTTTTTAGATACAGCTTTTATGATGGAAATTAATGGAGGACTGGTTGAGTGGGAAACTTTTTTTCCGGTAAGCAGAGGTTAGGTCGGCTTTAGTCCGGGGTTAATGAAAAGTTAGAACGACGCTCATGTACACGGCTTTGGCCGTTTTGGGGTCTGAAAAACGCAGACATTTTCGCCTCCTCTCAGGTAGAGCGAAAGGGTCTTGAGCTAATTCTTTATGATGGACAGATAATTACAAGGAGGATCCAATGAAAATGAGAAGGTTGTTCCTGATCCTGGCCTGGGTTTGTGTCTTTGCCGCGGTTCAGATTAGTACGGCAAATGCCGACAGCGAAAAGATGCTTACCAGTAAGACAGCAGCTCAATTGCCGGTAAACCTTGGTTCGGCTGGCAGTTATGCGATTTTAGCTGAATCAGGAATCTCAACCACGGGAGCCACTCTGATTACGGGAGATATTGGAGTTAGCCCAATTACCGGGACAGCCATAACCGGATTTGGATTAACACTTGATGCTTCGAATCAATTTGCGACATCACCACAGGTGGTTGGCAAGGTATACGCAGCCGACTATGCGCCTCCAACTCCTGCTAACCTAACTACGGCAGTTAGCGACATGGAAACTGCATACACTGACGCTGCGGGACGAACATTGCCGGATGCTACCGAGTTGGGCACGGGACAAATAGGAGGAATGACTATTGCTCCCGGCCTCTATAAATGGAGTTCTAACGTTTTGATATCGTCGGATGTTACTCTAAATGGTGGTCCTAATAGTGTCTGGATTTTTCAGATAGCTGGAAATCTCATCGTGGCCACCGCCAAGAACGTCATCTTAACTGGTGGCGCACAGGCCAAAAATATTATCTGGCAGGTTGCCGGAGGTGTTGGTGTAGCAATCCAAGCGACCGCACATGTGGAAGGAATTATACTTGCTAAAAATGCGATAACTATGAATACCGGTGCATCATTGAATGGTAGAGCGTTATCACAGAAAGCGGTAACATTGATTGCCAATTCAATTAACCCTCCCGTGACACCAACGCCGACGCCCACTCCGACGCCCACTCCAACACCGACTCCGGGTCCTGGGACTCCAACACCGACGCCCACTCCGACACCGACTCCCACTCCGACGCCGGGTCCTGGAACTCCAACGGCGACTCCAGTGCCTCCGACTCCGACGCCGACTCCGACGCCGGTTAATTATACTTTGACGGTGGTTAATTCTCCCACCAATGCCGGAACCGTATACGGAAGCGGTATTAGCTGCCCCGGCACATGTTCCAAACAATATACGGCAGGTACACGAGTATGGTTATCTGCAACCGGAGCGGCCGGATATGTCTTCAAATCCTGGACGTTGCCGACAGGAACCTCTACGGCCAACCCGCTGATCCTGACAGTCAACTCAGATCAAACTGTAACAGCGGTTTTCATTGTCAATCCGTCTATTCCCACCTTAAACGAGTGGGGCATGATCATATTTGTCTTATTGGCTGTCACTGCCGGTTATTATCTTCGCCGCCGCCAACGAGGGGAAGCATAACGGCTCGAATATGAAGGCTGATTAACAATTGCAGAATCACCCGGCCCTGTGGTAGACTATGACCACGGGGCCATTTATTTGGCTGAGACGGAGACCAGGCAGTCCGCGACTATTTTCCTGGTTAGCCACCTGGTTATCTTGACTTGAGTAACAAGAACGACATAGAAGCAACCAGCAATATCTACTGCAAATCAAAATGGAGGTCGGGTATGCCTAAAGATTACCGCCTATCCTTGGGTGACATCGTCCAGTGTATTGTCAAACGGTTTGGGCCGGAAAAGATAATTCTATTCGGGTCGGCAGCGCGAGGCACCGCGACTTTTGACAGCGATATTGATCTGATGGTCGTCATGCCAGTGGAGGGGTCCTTGCGCCAAAAGGCCAACGAAATAGACCTGGCGTTGGCTGACCGCTCTATACCGTTAGATCTGGTCGTGGTGACCCCGGAACAATATGAGCGCCAAAAGAGATTGTTCGGGACGATTGTGCGCCAGGCAGAAAGGGAAGGAAAGGTGGTTTATGAGCGGGCGGCCTGAAATTATCGCCGAAGTCCGACGTTGGGTCTGGAAAGCTGAGAACGATTTCCGGAACGCCTGTTTCGTTTTGACTATGAAAGAAGATTGCCCTTTTGACACCGTATGCTTTCACTCTCAACAGTGCGTTGAGAAATACATTAAATCCCTTTTGGTTTTTCAAGAGCTGGATTTTCCAAGGACCCATGATCTCGTGCTGCTGTTCAATCTATTGAAACGGAATCCGACATCAGGTTTACGAGTCATCGACGTGCAACCGCTCAACCGCTATTCCATCGAGGCCCGTTATCCGGGGGATTGGGAACCCATTGATGAGACGGAAGCCAGAGCAGCCTTGGAAGTGGCCCGAAACGTCCGAAATACTGTCCGGCGTTTTCTGCAACTTGATATATCGCCCAAGGAAAATGAATAAGGGACAAAGATGAGTTGGGCCGGAAGACGCGCGGTTGGGGCAACCTGTTCCGGGAGCTTTATCCTCAGGAG
>JADFXY010000300.1:0-5792 GCA_015233355.1 Deltaproteobacteria bacterium
GGCCCGTGGGGCCTCGGCTCCTCCTCCAAGTTGTCGGCAGGGAGATCAGCCGGTCATGTTACTTCCCGGTCAGGAATATTATTTCAAGAAACGTTGTTCTCGGGTTTGGTATACGCATGTGAACTCAGCGAGTTACCTGGGAAGAAATCCCAAACTTCGGATAACACACTTAGTCTCCACCACTATTTGACAAACATGGTTCTTTTGGAGTCGCATCTTAGCAAAAAGACGCAAAAAAGGCAAAAGGAATCTTACCTATCCATGACAATGTGAACCAAAATTTAATCAAGCCGATTTACGGGTGAGATTTCATCCCCGCCCCCGTAAACACCAAGCCGCCGATCCGGATAGAATCTGTTGTCCAGGGTATCCGGTTAATGAAGATTTGTCTTTTTCTCTTTAGCAGGTTGTGATATCTTAAACGCGGTTTATTGAGCAACCAATTCGTGTCTGGAGCAACGGGGTGAGCGATGTCTATTCGAATGTTGGCCGCGGAACTTTACCGTGCCCTCAAAAAAGTGGAAGGGTTAAAAGAAAAACTCGAAAATGCAACCCCTCTGGAGCGACTTGAAACAGAGCTGGCCTTACACCGGGCCCAGGCTGAATACAATGACCTGAAGAGGACCATGGATGCCAAAAAAACTTCCGAACCCAAAAGAACCTATTCATAACCTGAAGGGGGATAAGATCATGACCAGTGATGTTTTTTTTGTGGATATGCGCGCCGGATTTAAGCTAAATATGCCGGCCAAACTGGAGCTGCTCCTCGACGCCATGAATATGCCGTCCGATCTCAGAACTCGTGATCTGGTTTGTATCAAATTACACTTTGGCGGGAAGGGAAACACGGCATACATTCCTCCGATCTATGTCAGAAAAGTGGTGGATAAGGTCAAATCGTTGGCGGGAAAGCCTTTTCTTTGTGATGCCAATACCCTTTATGTCGGGACCAGAAGCGATTCAGTGTCACATCTAATTACGGCTATAGAAAACGGCTTTGCCTTTGCCGTGGTCGGGGCGCCGTTGATTATCGCCGACGGGCTTAAAGGGTCTTCGTACGTTGAAGTACATCTTGATCGAGAATACACCAAGACGGCCTATGTGGCGGCTGATATTGTGGAAGCCGATTATTTCATCAGCCTGGCCCATTTCAAATGCCATGAACTGACCGGTTTTGGCGGGGCGCTCAAGAACACCGGCATGGGCGGCGGGGCCCGTCGGGGTAAACTGGATCAGCACTCCAACCTATCACCCAAGGTGGATAAAAAGAAATGCATCGGTTGCGAAGATTGCGTTAACCATTGCGCTCAGCATGCCTTTGTGATGGATAAGAACAAATCGCACATAGATCCCGAAAAATGCGTCGGTTGCGGTGAGTGCATCCTGGTCTGTCTCCAAGGAGCCATTCAGATCCAGTGGAGTCAAGATGTGCACATCATGCAGAAGAAAATGGTCGATTATGCCGAGGCGATTTTAAAGCACAAGAAGGGCAAAACCGTGTTCATCAACTTCTTGACCAGTATTTCGCCGGCCTGCGACTGCTACGGACACGCCGACGCCCCCATTGTCACCGACGTGGGCATCCTGGCCTCCCGGGACCCCATCGCCCTTGACCAGGCCTCCGCAGATCTGGTTAACCGGCAACCGGGCCGAGCTGAAACCATGCTCAAAACCAATCTGAATACAGGAGATGACAAATTTAGGGGAGTGTATCCAAATATCGACTGGGAAATTCAACTGGCCTACGGGGAGGAGATCGGCCTGGGTGTCCGGTCCTATCGATTGATCAAGCTACCCGTGGAATAGGATGGGAACCTCGTCATCTAAAATCTGTTGACGGATGCGTGGCTTGAGATAGCCGTAAAAGGCCAGGTGGACTTTTCGGCCAAGCTCTCCCTCTAATTCGTACTGCAGATCGACCACATCAAAGAGGGTTTTACTGGCCTGGCCGAAGTCGATGAGAAAATCGACGTCGCTGTCTTCCCTTTCTTCATGACGGGCGAAAGAGCCGAAGATGCCGGCCCTGACCACGTCGTTCTTTTTCAGGATAGGGACACCTTCCTGGTGATTTCTTCCAAACTGATAGACGTTTGAGCCTGGGCTGCTTCCATGTTGCGACCTGTAAGAATTGGGGGATTGCGGGATAATATCACTCTTATTGATTATACCAGAATAACATCAAGAAGTGAATGCTTTTTTATAGACCGGGCTGGGCCGGTCTTGGCTTACGGAGGCTCCCATGAACGTGCCTGGCGGAATCACTTTTGACGTCTTATGGCAGTTCTATGAAGCGGTCAAAAAAATCACCCGCATCCTGGATATGGACATCCTCCAGGAGACGATTTTAACCACCCTCAAAGACTTCCAACCCCACATCGAAGCCGGATCTCTTTGGCTGGTGCAGGGGAAAAAGGTCAAATGCACCTTTTCCTTCGGCTTGGCCGCTGATCAAGTTAAAGGTGTGACCTTAGCCAAGAATGAAGGCGTTGTGGGCTGGGTGGTGACCCACAAGGAATACACCGTGGCCGAAAGCTACAAGGACCTGCGGCATGCCCATTTCGTGGAGGAGGGGCTTGATTTCCGGTCCCGATTGATTATCTGTTTCCCCTTAATCGTCGGTGATTGGTGTTTTGGGGCCATCGAGATACTGGATACTCACCAGGACCGGGACGATCTCAAATTAGACGCCCCCTATATGAATTTTCTTCAGCAATTCGTCGATATTGCGTCAGTGGCCCTAAGCAATGCCATCTCCTACCAGACGGTCTATGAGGATAACGTCAGAAAAGAACGGCTGAACAAAGAATTAAAAAAGAAAATCAGCCTGCTGGAACGGCCGGCGGCCATCATCGGCGAGAGCAAGCCCATGATGGAACTCTATAGCTTAATCACCAAGTACGCTAATTCTCCATATAATGTATTGATCATCGGCGAGAGTGGCACCGGTAAGGAACTGGTCGCCCGGGCCATCCACGACAAGAGTCCGCGCAGCAAAAAGCCGCTCCTGGCTGAAAACTGTGCCGCCATTCCGGAAGGGTTACTGGAAAGCGAATTGTTCGGATACCGCAAGGGGGCATTTACCGATGCCAAGACAGACAAGAAAGGGCTATTTGAAGAGGCCCACGGCGGGACGGTCTTTCTCGATGAGATCAGCAGTATGCCCTTGGGGCTGCAAGCCAAACTGCTTCGGGTCATCCAGGAATCCAAGGTCAAACCCTTAGGGGCGCAGCAAGAAATTCCTGTGGATGTGCGAATTGTGGCCGCGGGGAACCGGGACTTGCGGCTGGAGGTGGAATCAGGCCGATTCCGGGATGACCTCTACTATCGGCTCAATGTCCTGCCCATCTACTTGCCTCCATTGCGGGAGCGGGCCGAGGATTTTGCCTTGTTGGCCGATCATTTCTTAAGACGGGAGTGTGCCGCCATAGGGATGAAGCCACGTAAATTTTCAGTCAAAGCTTATGAAATCATGGAAAAATATCATTGGCCGGGAAACATCCGGGAATTAGAAAATGTGATTAAGCAGATTCTGGTCACGGCCACGGACAGTGACATTATTGACCCGGCCGATATTCCCAGCCGGATCAAGGCCACCCGGAAGCCTCCGGATGCCGAGGCTCGGGTTGAAACCGCCGGTCCGACGATGATGCCCACGGCCATTTCCCAGATCCTGCCCTGGGACGAATTTCAACGCGGCTATATCCTTACCGTCTTGGAAAAGACAAGGTGGAGCGTGACCAAGGCGGCTGATTTACTGCAATTAAACCGGTCCACCCTGTTCTCTAAAATGCGAAAGTATGGGATTAATAAATAATTTAACGAGTTCAACAGACCCGGCCACGTCATCATCTTTGTAAAGGCATAACCTGCAGGACGTTAGTTATAGCCAAAGAGCGCAGGTTCTGAAAAGCATCAAGACTTGGTCAAACCGACCAGGGTTAAACGCGAACTGGATTAAGCTTCCCGAGAAATGCCATAGACCATCGAACCGGTCTTGGGATTGAGGTCGATAGTTTTTTGACATTAATGCTTCCATTTTTTATTGACTTCGGGTAGCCGGAAGTGTATCATAATCACAGTTGGGAGGGCTGCATTAGGCGGTCCGATGGATCTGTCCACCTGGCGGCGTTTTAGTCGGGAAGGCTGCATTAGGCGGTCTGCTGGAGCTAATCTCCACCCGGCTACAGAAAAAACTCCCCTCCGAGTTGTCACGATTCGGGGGGGTTTTGATTTTCTCTTCCTGGAGAAGTTGGAGAAGGGGATGTACTTCCTGTATCTGGATGATTCCGGTTCGGTGGCCAATCGCGACGAAGAATACTTCGTTTTAGCCGGAGTCTGTGTCCCGGAAAACAGCGTTCCTTGGTTAAATGCGAAGATAGAAGACCTCGCCGCAGAAATACCTCTGGAAGACCCAGGCCGGGTTGAATTTCACGCCGCAGATATATTCGGGGGGAAGAAACCGCCTTGGGATATGTATTCAGTTCGAATCGATCGTATTAACTTAATAAAAAAGGTATTGTACGTCCTGCAGAAAGCTTATCAGGAAATAGTCATTTTCGCTTGCGCCATCCACAAAAAATCATACCCGAAGGTAGATGCGTTTAAGCTATCGTTTGAGGATCTTTGTAGCCGATTCAACCTGTACCTGCACAGAATGTATCAAGCCACCAATGTGCCACAGAAGGGGATAATCGTACTGGACAAGTGCGCGCATGAAATGAGTTTACAGCAGTTGGCATTGGAATTTAGACAAGTGGGTACCCGATGGGGTCATCTGAAAAACATCATAGAAGTTCCTTTCTTTGTTGATTCAAGGTCTTGCCGCCTTATCCAGTTAGCCGATCACATTGCCTATGCAGTTTTCAGGAGATACAATGCGGATGATTTGACCTACTTCAACTGTATCGAAGGCAGATTTGATCGGCATGACGGCATAATACACGGTCTTGTACACAAACAGCTCTGCAATCAGACCTGCACCTGCCCGGCCTGCCTGACCAGAAACCAATAGTGACCATCCTTATCATACCGCCCGTTTCACCTCTTCTTCTTCAAATCGTGGATCTTCTCCCCGACCTTTTCCAGGGACGCGGGAAGACTGGTCACCCTAATCCCGGTGGCATCGGCTAGAGCATTGATGATGGCCGGGGCCGTGGGGACAAACGTAATCTCGCCCAGAGATTTGGCTCCAAAGGGGCCTTGTTCATCGGGTACTTCCATCATCGTGATGTCGATCTCAACGGCCTGATCCAGGGTGGGAACGCCCAGTTCGGACAGCGCCTTGGTCACGATCCGGCCCTTTTCCACCACCAACTCTTCGGATAAGGCATAACCCAGGCCCATCATCACCCCGCCCTCCACCTGGGCCTCCACATTGAGTGGGTTGATCACCCGTCCGGCATCATGACAGGCCAGGACCTTAAGGACCTTGATCCCGCCGTCATCCGGAAAAGCCTCCACCAGGGCAGCCTGGGCCCCGCACACAAATGACGGAGCAAAATTAAAATCCGGCGCAGCCTGATCAAGATTCTCCGGGGGTAGACCGGTTTTCATGTCCGGGGCGTATCCCGAAACGGAGACCAGGGGTTGACCGGCCTTTTGAGCCCACCCGGCCAGTTCCGCCCAGGTGCATATCGGGGCATTACCCCGGCTCTTGGCCGGGCCGTTCTTCGTCAGCCGATAATCTTCGGGATTGCCGCCGGACACCTTAACCACCAGGGCTATGGCGTTGGCCGCCAAAAGCCGGGCCGTGTTCTCCACCGCCCTCCCGGTGATATAGGTCTCCTTGGCCC
>JADFXY010000301.1:0-5786 GCA_015233355.1 Deltaproteobacteria bacterium
ATTCTACCAAAGGTAAAGGAACCGGCTTCGGCCTTCACGCGTCGGCGAACTACATCAAGGCCCAGGGAGGGTCCATGGAAATACAAAGCGACGGTTTTGGCAAGGGGGCTCGTATGATTATCAAATTGCCGGTCTCAACGGGAGCTGGTCATGAATAGGCGGATAATCGTAATTGATGATGAGGAGGCTATCCTAAAAGACTACTTGTCAATATTGATGCCACCCAAACACAGTATCTTTGATCTTCAAAAACAGGCTGCGGCGTTGGAGGCCGAACTGTTTGACGGGCCTCATGAACCCGAGGAAACTGAACAAGAGATGTATAAAGTAACCACGGCCCTCCAGGGTGAAGAGGGGGTCAAAAAAGTAACTGAAGCTGTCGAAAAAGGTTATCCCTTTGCCCTGGCCTTTGTGGATATCCGAATGCCCCCGGGTTGGGACGGTGTCGAAACCGCCAAAATGATTCGCCGCATTGATAAGAATATCGAAATCATTATTGTGACCGCGTACTCGGACCGAGAAAGAAGGGAGATTATCAATGAAGTGGGGTCGCCCGAGAGGTTATTGTATCTAAAAAAGCCTTTTGACCCCGATGAGATAAAACAACTCGCCTTGTCTTTAGTCAAGAAATGGGACCTGGAACGAAAATCAGAAAGACACCGGGAACACTTGAGACATTTACTGGATTCAGTCAGGCGGTTGAAAACTCTGAGCATCTCCTCCATCAGTGAAGTACTTTCAGCCATACTCAATGAGGTCCTGAACTTTGTAAATGCGGGCAAGGGATTCCTGATCAAGCTGGATGGTGACCAGGTCCAGGTGGAAATCGTGGCTGGAGACCTGACATCCTCGGAGGTTGATTCCCTGGTAGACAAGATTCAGCACTATCTGCCGGGGGCCGAAGGTGTTTCCCAGGTCAATGAGATCATGCTTCTGCCATTGAAAGATGCATCCGGAAACTTTTTCATATTAGTCACGGAGTTCCACCCTCCCATTAATGATGATCGAATCAGTCTCCTGAGATTGCTGCTTGAAACGTGTTCAGAAGTCTTGGAAAGCGTGAGAAAGCAAGAACAGTACTTGAAAAATGAAAAGATCGCCACGATAGGCCAGGTTGCTGCAGGAATAATTCATGAAATCAACAACCCCTTGACAGCTATTGTTTGCGCCACTGAGATGGGCAGTCTGGAACGAGAAAGGGTGTGGCGACTTATTGATGATTATGAGAAGACCATGGCGGACGCGGAAGTCCCTTCATGGCTAAGAGAACGGATTGAGAGGGTTACTACCCAAGCGGGAGCGACGGATATCCGGACGAAGATGACTAATTTTGATGCCATTATCAAGAACGGAATCAAGCGGGTCGTGCATCTGATGAAGAGCATCAAAAGCTTAACCAAACCTGTTCATAACTTTGAGCCACGACTCGGCGACTTAAACGAAGCTCTTGACACTACCTTGCTGTTGGTTCAAAACTCCATTAAGTATGGAATCAAGGTGCACAAGGAGTTGGACAGCCCTCTGATGGTCTGGTGCGACATGGACGGCCTTGGTCAGGTATTCCTTAACCTGATTTTAAACGCAGTCCAGGCCATGAACGGGCGTGGGGAGTTGTGGATAACCGGAAAGAAGCAGGGCGGGAACTTATTGGTGTCCATCAGGGATTCCGGGCCTGGGATATCTGAGGAAGCTCGGAATAAAATATTTGACGCCTTCTTCACCACCAAGACCGATGGAACGGGATTGGGATTATCCATCGTGAAAGGGATCATTGAAATGCACCACGGGACCATTGAAGTTGATTCTAAGGTCGGTCGAGGTACCACCTTTAATATAGTCATTCCTTGTGATTGGAAGCCGCCTGAATCACTCGGCGGGAGCGCCTGAAGACTCTCAGGTAGGGGGACGGCAGCACCTGTGGGGTCGGACTCCGAAGTCTTCTCTACTCAAACACCCGCGAGTATTGCGCTCGCTCTTTCTACCGTTGCGTTCTCAAATCTATCGGGCGCAACCGGCTGATCCTATTTCCGGATTTCCTGCCTTAGACTGAGGTGCCCGAAGACCTCCGAAGCATGAATCGGGCAGATGATATGGGATCGCTTCAGGCAAAGACTTTGCCGTTCATCCCATTCAAACCAGATGCAATCGGAACACCCCTGATGTGGGATATGAGCTTGATTCAGGGAAATAGCCCCGGGATAGGTGAGTCTGTCCATAGTTTGATAACTCCCTTGGTGTCACTTTGCGCCTTGTCCGGCTACCCTGAGGACAGCCATGCGGATAGCCGGGGGATGGCCGGAGGCGGCATCATGATTCAGGTCGTTGTTTTAAGCTGCCACCGGGCGGCCCTTCTTCCCCCGTCTCCGGTAACCGCTGGAAACCCTTTAGACCAACCCAAATCTGGCCGAAGCTTTAGCCCTGGGACTTCAGGGATAGGCTCCTTCGCGGGCTACTACATAGCACGCCGTTCCAAAATCGTCAACCAAAAATTATTGCCGGGCCCGGCCACCGGCGACCCAGGCTTATTTAATGATGCGACCCGGTAGGGCTGATATTCCCTTTATTTTGTATTATTAGTTCATCCCTGGGTCATCTTCCTTTTTCCAAATTCATTGAGCCGCCTGGCCAAAGCCATTTTGGGTTGACAAATTTAGCACATAGATATAAGAATCCAATAATGGGAGCGAATCGCCCTATAATACGATAACCTGCGCTGTCCTAACGGACCTGTTGCCGGTCGCTTGAGCGGGTTACTCGTTGAAGACAACCTGCAACAAGCGACGAATAACCAGTAACCACTTAACGTATTGCCATAATTAAGAATCTAACCTGGCTTCTAAGATATCTGGGAAGATGACTCAGGGCAGGAGGAATGTGGATGTCTCGCTACGCAATTATCATCACGCTTTGCCTTCTCGGCTATGCCTTTGGCGCCTTTCTGATCGAAAAGTCTACCAGGGGAAATATGAAGAATCGCCGGACAAAGAGGTCCATTCGTTACGCCGTGTTGGCGGTGGTAGTCATTTTTTTGGGCATTTTTTTTATGATCCGCACCAGCGGAAAACTGGATAATGAGAAACCAGCGGAACGCCGGTCAACTTGGGCGAAAGAGACGGCAACGACCGGGACCACGGCAACGCCCATCGCAACATCGGCCAAATCAGAGGCCCCACCCCAGATGACCTCGGTCTCGCCATCGGCCACTCCGGAAGCGACTCCGAAGGCCACCCCAAAAATGACATATCTGGTCACACCCAAGGCCTCCCCGTCCGACCGGCTCAGGCAAGTCAACGTCACCCCCACTCCCGTCCCACCGACGCCGGCCCCCAGTGTGAAAAATAAACCGGCGAAACGCAGCCCCAGTTCGCGCCCCACGGAATCCCACGCCAGGCCAACCCCTGTGCAGGACTACTTCAAAGGCGCCAAAACCCCTCCCGGCCCCCCCCTGGTCATGGTCAAATCCCCACGATTCTCATATACTCCCAAGGGCGGACTAACCATCACCTACACCCTGGTCAATACTCATCACAAGGAAAAGCTGACCGGTCGTTTGTTCGTCTTGGTCCAGGCCCGGAAGGGTGACGGCCATATCCACGCCTGGTTTCCTCCCTTAAGCGCGGGCCAGGGGCAGCCCACCGACTTCCACAAAGGGGATTATTACTCCGTTCAGAATTACAAGGTGGCCGATGCCTTTATCCGCCTTCCAACGGGTACCCCGACCAAAGTTGTCTTCTATGTGCTTAGAGACAATGGGGACCTACTCTTAAGAAAGGGATTCTCCCTGAACCTCCCTGGCCAACCCCGGCCGACCCCAAAAAAATCGACCAGGTAAGACCAGTTATACCTCAAACGGTTGCAATTGACTCTTTTGAATCAGGAAACACAAGTAATTTGACTTCTTGTGGCTTCACCACCCAGACAACAAGTTGTCTGGGCCACCCCCTTCATGCCACGGGGTTAGGATGGTGCAAACAAATTGTTGTCTGCACAGCGAAGCGGCAAGAAGCAAGGCAAAAAAGCGCCAATTATGCCCGTTCAAAGTATAATAACGGAGCGAGGCGTTGACGGCCGGAGCCACCCACCCCTATCCGAAAACCCGTATTTCGGACAAGCCACCCCGACCCGTTCAATCCAGAGTCAGAAACATAGTAAAGGCATCTTGACCGGAGGGATAATAATGCCGAACCAGCCTGGTCACCTCGAAGTTGTATTTTTTATAAAAGTTAATGGCCTGGTGGTTGGCAACGGCGGTATGGAGGACGATATTTTCGAATTTGTTTTTAACGGCGTAGTTGATAATCCACCGCATCAGGGCTTGACCGACCCCGCGTCGCTGAAAAGTGGGTGAAACGGCCATGGCCAGGATGTAGACTATAAAACCCAGGCCGGGGTTATCCATCTTGTCCGGCAGGTGAATGATGGCCATGCCCACAGGCCGCCTTCTCTTTTCGGCGATCAAGGAGACAATCCCGTCTAGAAAAAGCCAGTCGGGCAGACATTTATCATAAAGGCCGTATTCGGAAAGGACTTTCCCTGCCAGGTCGGCCACAAAGAGAGCATCTGACCTTTTAGCCCTTCTGATCTTGATCAAGGTGGTCGGCTTTGCCGAAACTACCGGCTCTGAAAACAGGTTATCGACCGGGCGAGGCTCCGGCCAGGCTCGGGTAGCCGTCCGGTCCTGATTATTGGCCTTGCTTTTTTTTACCTTTGACTTCCTCTGATCCACAAGTTCGCTCACTTCCGGTCACCTGCCCTCCAATCAAGCAGGCCGATATACTTGACCCGGCTAGACTTGACGCTTCCGAAAGCACCCGGCCGGTTGTTTGTTACCGGTTACTCCTCACACTCACTCCGTTAACTCGGCCCGGTTGAACACCTGGTCTGACTATGTTTGGTCTTTGGTCTGAAGTTTTTCAATCCCTCCGGAGGCGGAGATCAGCTCCTCGATTGCTTTAAATAGTTCTGATGCAGAAAAAGGCTTGGAAATATATCCATCCATCCCGGCGTCCAGGCAGCGTTCCCGGTCACCTTTCATGGCATGAGCCGTCATGGCCATAATGGGCAACCGGGTGCCGATGGATTTTTCCTTTTCCCTAATTTTTTGGGTGGCCTCAAATCCGTCCATCTCCGGCATTTGAATATCCATCAAAACCATATCAAACTTTTCTTTGTCGAGAGCGGCAAGTGCTTCCAGGCCGGTTGCAGAAACGACGGTGGTGTGGCCACGGCTACACAAAAGGGCCACAGCCAGTCTTTGATTGACCGGGTTATCCTCCACCAGCAGGATGTGTAGCTTTGGTTGCGCATCCGGCGGGATCGGCCGCACCTCCAATAGATGATCTTCCAGGCTGGATTCCATCCCGTTCCCGTTCAAGACGGTTAACATGGCATTAAGCAATTCCGATTGCCTGACCGGCTTGGTCAAGTATGCCGGCAGTCCCATTTTCCGGCATCGGTCGACATCCTCGAGTTGTCCCGACGAGATAAGCATAATCATTCCGGGATAGTCTGTTTCAGCTTGGTTCTTAATCATCTCGGCTAATTGGAATCCATCCATCCCGGGCATGTGGCCGTCCAGGATGATCAAGCGGTACTCCAGGCCGTCCTCGGCAGCCGAAGCCAAAACCGACAAAGCCTCCGGGCCATTCTCCGCCATCGTGGGAACAGCGCCCCAGCTTACTAACATTTCTTTTATTATGCGCCTGGTTGTGGCCTTGTCGTCAACCACCAGGATCCGTAAATCCCGCAGCTCCGCCGGTGCCGGCAGGATGGTCCGGCCAATTTCA
>JADFXY010000302.1:0-5779 GCA_015233355.1 Deltaproteobacteria bacterium
TCACCACAGTGGCCACCCCGAAGGAAGCCATAGACAAAGCCAACACAGAGAACTTCGACGTCATCGTCAACGGATATATCCTGCCCATGGTGACCGGACCTGAGGGGTGTCCATTATATTTTTTCTCCATAAAGGATGGGATGTTTATTATCCAGCCTGTTCCCATAAGAGTTTATTGGATTCCATAATGGCCCGGAGGACTCCCCGCCGGCGGTCATCCAGTTTTGCCTCTTTCAGGGCCACCGGTAATTGTTTGGTCGGGGCGAAACCTCGTTTTTCCAATGAAGACATTCTTTCCTCTACCCTGGCCAGGCGTTCCTCCAGGCTTTCCCATCGGTCTTCGTCTATATTCAGGCGTTCTTCCACCTGTTCCAGTCTTTCTTCGTGGCGGCCCTTTCGACAAACAACGCGTTTGGCCTTGTCTTTGATGAACACGAAAGGCCGCGCCAGGGTGACGACTACCGGTTGAGTTGCCCTGGTCAATTGGCCGAGAGTGGCTCTCCCGCCTCTCTTGACCAAATTAAGCGAAAGCAGGCCGGCATATTCCATGGTGGCGCAGGTGTATTTTCCGGCTTCGCTAACGGAATCCCAACTATCTGATATTATCTTCACAACTGTTGCCTCCAAAGTTGGCCATGTCGCTTGCGTCCGACCTGCAACCATTTTAGAGCAAGGTCACAAGGGTCCAATGTAATGCCCCGCCAATGGCAAATGTACTCATTAGGATCAGGAAAATCATCATTAAAGTGTGTTTCCCGCCCACTTCTTTGGCCATAGCCATGATGTTGGCAAAACACGGGACCACCATAGTGGTGACGGTGACGGCCACGATACATTGTATGTAGTCTAACTGACCTTTCTTCACCAGGTTGATCATCACTCCAGCCGCGGCTTCGTGCCTGACCAGACAGAGAAGAATGGCATCCGTCATGGCGCTCGGTAAACCCAACAACCCTTCAACCAAAGGGCTCACCAGTCTCTTGGTGATGGTTAAGATGCCCAGTTTGTCAATAACAAATAAGCCGAGAGCGGCCCAAATAAAAACCAGCAATGATTCCTTAAGAAACCAATAAAGCCGATAATAGGTCTTCTTCAACACCGCCTTGGGGTTGGGCCAGCGGATGGCGGTTAGTTCTTGGATAAAGGCCAGACCTTGTTCCGGTTTAGCCAACATTTTGTTCAAGGTCATTCCGGCGATTAGCTCAACTATTATCAGCACGGAGAAAACAATGACGAAGGCGCTTAGGCCGATTCTCCCCAAGATGCTCATGTTCAGACCCATCTGGGCCGCGCAGGGAATAGCAAAGGCGATCAAATAAACGGCGATATACTTTTCTTTTTTAGACCTCAGGGTCTTAGTGGACAACGTGGCCACCGTCTTGCAACCAAATCCCAGAATCAGGGGGATAATGGCGCTGCCGCTCAACCCCAGTTTTTCTAAAAGCCTCTTTGTCAGCACGGATAGATTCGGCAAGTAGCCAACGTCTTCAATGATATTAAACACTAAAAAGAACACGGATAATATCGGCAAAACGGTCAGCACGGCATTGGCCAGTCCCATTGACAGGATGCCGTATTCCCCGATAAAAAAATCATGCCAAAAACCTGCCGGAATCATCCCGCCGACCATGGACTCCACGGGGACCCACAACACGTTGTTCATCCATTCAGAGATGGCATTAGCGACGTTGACCACCACGTAAAACATACAATACAATATTGCCAGCAAAATAGGAACACCGAACACTGGATGGCGGCTTAGCCGGCCAAAAGTTTGAGCAAACCGGTTGGACCGGGGCTGGATCTTCCGGGTGACCTCTTCCGCCACCTGATCCAACCACCGGCTTCGCTGCCGGTTAATCATCCGGTTGATGTTCGGCCCTAAATGACCCCTGATAAGCTTTACCTGATGCAGCAGAACGCCGGCCGTAGCTTGGCCGTATGTGTTCTTTACGTAATCTAAAATAAAAGGGTCGTTAAGCAGAACCAAGAGAGAGATGGTCCGCTGATACGGAGCCTCAGGCGGCAGTCCCGAACCTATTGCCGCCAGCCAGGTTTCTATCTTCTCCCCAAGTGGCGTTAAGATTGGGGCTCCGCCATGTTCTACCCGACCGACGGCTTCCTTCAATTCAGCCGTACCCCGGCTCTGGACGGCCACTGAAGCCACGACCGGGACGCCCAGCAACCGGGACAAAACGTCAGGGTCGATCGAGATGCCTTTCCGGGCTATCTCGTCCATGGAATTCAAGGAGATAACCAAGGGGATGCCCAGGGTCAGCAAATGCGCGGTCAGGGTCAGCGATTGCTTGAGTTGGCCGGCATCAATGCACTGGACCAGAATATCTATGTCCCCTGACAGAATTAAAGCCCGTACCGCCAGCTCCTCTTCCGAAGGGTTATACAGGCTGTGGAGCCCCGGGGCGTCAATCACTTCGTAGTCTTGCCCGGCTATCCGACACCGGGATCTCTTAATCTCCACCGTGGTCAAAGGGGAATTGGCCACCACCGAATAGTCTCCGGTGAGGTTGTTGAACACCTGGCTTTTACCCGTATTCGGCAGTCCAACCAACAGAACTTTCTTCATTTGTTGCGAACCTCTTGACATGTTCATAGGTTGGATTTATGCTTCATCAGGTTTGAATACCGCCGACGGTAATATCCGGATTTGCTCCGACCGTCGGAACTTAGAAGGACCATGAGGTAACTATGCCCTATCAGATTAGCCAGGACTGTGTCGGATGTGGATCTTGCGCCAAGAAGTGCCCGGCTGATGCAATTTCCGGTCAGATCAAAGTTCGCTTCGACATCGACCCTTTCCTGTGTACTGAATGCGGCACCTGCTTTAACACCTGCCCTAAAGCCGCGATTTTAGACCCCCAGGGGAATCGCGCCGTCAGGAAGGGAAAAAAGCAAGATTTCAAAGCCCGGATCAATCCCGAAATCTGTGCCTGTTGCCGGCTTTGCTATCTCAATTGCCCCCAAGAAGGAATCAGGGTGATCAAGAAAAGCCTTTTTGCCACCGGTTATTGCGAAGTTGACACAAATATCTGTGTCGGCTGCGGACAATGTACCCGGCTTTGCATCACCGGGGCTATCGAGTTAACTTGAAATATTTTCTTTTTCTGCGATGTGGAAATAGTAGCCACAGTTAGGGCAATAACTGATTGGTTGCCGGACCGTGACCATGTATATCCCGGCGATCAGCAGGGGAAATCCGACGATGGGTCCCAGGAGAAAGAGGCTGCAAAAGACACCTAATCCCATCAAAATATATGGCCATTTACCCGGGTATTTCTTGGCCTGGGTTACCTCCATCCGGGTTTGACACTGGCGACAATTCACCGAGTCACCCATCATTCCTCCCTTGATTAGAAGACCTCTTTCTTCAGAATTTTCTTTCTCTGGATCTTCTTCACGCCCCAGGACAAACCAATGGCCCCACCAACCACGCCGGCAATCTTAGTTACCGCCCCGGCCAGAACCACCTCAGCAGCACTGGCCACCACCGCGATGGAGGCCACTCCGGCCAACAGTCCCAGCCCGCCGCCAATGAGCAATTTGCTGCCGACATCAACATAATCGGACATGCCGACCTTGGGCCTGACTTCATCAAACAGGTCCAGATCAAAATCATCCGCGTCTCTTTTGCCCACTTTCTTTTTATCTTTTTTCAAGCGGATGGACTTTTTGGCTTCTTCGTAGGTCTCGAGTTGCTCTTCCACTTCATTACTCCTTCGAATATGTTGGGACCAGGATAAGTCTCTTTTTCGTTGGTTTGGTCTCGGATCTGTCTTTTTCCTTGGGCTTGCGGCCCACATTGAACCCTACCCCGGCCAGGCTGCCGCCGGTAAAGGCCTTAACGGCCAGGGCATGACCCAGGATCGCCTTTAAGCCCAACAAAGGAAGCGCGGCCAAACCGGCCAGAGTGACCGCGGCCCCAATCCCGGCTCCGATGGCCGCATTCCGACCCAGATGGCTATAAGGATCCGCCATCCCGCACGATGCTTCTGCACCGGCCGCCTTCCTCATATGGAGTTTGCAGAAGTTCTGGCTATAGCCTCGATATTGACACCTATCGCACCTTGACTTCTTTTTCATGACGTTACTCCCCTTAGCCGTCGATTTCCGCCGGCTTGAACTGCACCCAGACTCTTTCCAATTCCTTGTTCGCCCCCAGCAGCGTCTTCTTAACCCGGCGGGCAATCATTTGGCCTTCACTGATGGTCTTCCCGGGGTCAATAAGAATATCCAACTCCACCCAGATCTTCCGGCCGACAAAGCGTGTCCTTAGGTCTGCAATCCCTTCGACGTCGGAAATCCCTTCCACAATTTCATGAATCTCCCGGCCGTAATCATCGTTGGCCGAATGATCCATAAGGGCCTTAGCTGACTGATAAAGGATCTTAAAGCTAACCCTGACGATAACCACCACCACGAGCAGAGCGGCAATGGGATCAAGGCGGTAACAACCCATCTGGGCGCCCAAAACGCCGATGATCACTGCCATGGAAGAAAAAGAGTTGGCCCGGTTGGCCCAGGCATTGGCCATAATGGTTTGGCTTCTTAATTCATTACCGGCGCACTGCATAAACCGGAAAAGTATCTCGTTGGCTCCGATGGAGACCAGGCCCATGAGCAAAGCGGATAGATGGGGCGGAGCGGTCGGCACCTTCATCAAGTGCTCGATGGAGACGATCAATATGGCAATGGCTCCGGCCAGAATCAGGAGGCTGGTAAATGCCGCGGCCAGAAACTCCGCTTTCCCATATCCAAAGGGAAACTCACTTGTGGTCTCCCGTTTGCTGACCTTGTGGCTAACCAATATGGCCACGGCCGAGATGAGATTTGCGGCCGAATGAAGACTATCGGCAATGCAGGCCCAGCTCCCGCTGACCAATCCGACCAATATTTTTAGTGAGACCAGGAGCAGGTTCGTTCCGATACCCGCCCAGGCGACCCTCGTCCCACATCTTTCGCATTTTTTGTCTTGCATAGATCGATTACAATCCCTCTTCATCAAAGATTGCGGCTTTTTTGCGGACGCTGTCACTTTTATGGTTCAAAACTATCCGCAACTGTTTTCTGAGTTTTTCTTCTCTTCTAATGCCGGCAAAATGCCTGATCAGGTATCCGAAGACTCCGGCTGTGGCGACCAGATAGGTCATTCGAATAGCAATGGGTTTTCCCCACAAGCCATAGACCGGGACATGGTCGAAGTTCTGGAGCCCAAACAGAACCGCCACCGCTGTAATAATAATGGTTATAAGTGTCTTACCCACCTGTTCGTCTCACTATTTTATTCCAGGTCATTGGATAGGTCCGGTGCCGGGTTCTTCCCTCACCGGCGGTGTGACTGATTTTCGGATGCAGTTGCCGGTTATTGCTTGGGGCCGTTGGGCCTGGGCGGCAGAGGACGCCATACCGGTTCCTTAAATGCCGCCGGGTGATAAATCCACGGCTGCGGTCCCATCCCGGGTTTCCACTCCCGCACGGTCAACGACTGAGTAATCGCCACGGCCTTGTCCGTTGATAGTTTGGGCTTGGCTTTGTCGTGATTGAACACGGCCAGTAAGACCACCAGTACCACCAACGCGATAATCCCAACCAACACCAAGTCAATTGACCAATTAAACGTACGTTTAAATCTCCCGCAAAGTCCTTGCTCCATTAACTTCCCTCGACGAAAACCGGGGGACCCAGCACCAGTTAACGCACCGGGTGCAATCCCGGACCCTTATGCAATCCTTAGAAGTAAAATCAAGGGGGAAGGTTAAGACCA
>JADFXY010000303.1:0-5757 GCA_015233355.1 Deltaproteobacteria bacterium
ATAAATACTGACGGTCGGTATTTTTATAAAGGGAGGGTCGTATGACCGAAAAAATGCCCAAAGATATCCGAATGAAGCAAATCATTCAAGCCGCCATAGCCGAGTTTCATGAAAATGGCTACGCTAAAGCCACCATGGACAAGATCGCGGCCAGGGCCGGACTGACCAAGGGAGCCGTCTACTACCACTTTAAGAACAAAGATGACATCTTGGTCGGTATCAATCAGGACTTTGAAGAATCCATTGCCCAGATCATGGCCGACTCCCAGGGTCGCCCCAACCCGTCGGCCGGCTTGCGTCATTACATCCGAGGATACCTTAATTACTGGATGACCCACCCTCTGGAGATCGAGATCTTTCTGATTTCCGTGAGCCGGGCCGTCGAAAATCCGGAATTGTGGCCGGCCATAAAATCCTTTTACGCCCGCGAGGCGGAGTTCTTCGAAGCCACCTACCAGGCCGGAGTGGAAAAGGGCGAATTTTCCGCCCAAGACTTCAAGAGCTTGGCCATCGCTTTGATCTCCGCCCTGGAGGGAGCCATCGCCTACCTGACGGCGGGCGGAAACGTGTCCCTGGATCGGCTGATCAGTATGCTCGAACATGTTTTTATTCGGTCTGTTTCCCTAGAACTAAAATGATATCTAGAATAACTCATTTTTAACTTACGGAGGAAATCATGAAGAAGAAATGTGCCTTTTTTCCCTCCATCTTAATCATGTGTCTGATGCTTAACCTGCTGGTCCTGGCCGCGGGATCAAGCCGGGCCGACGCCGCGGCCATCGCCACGCCGGGTGTCTGGCGCAATTCCGACGGTACCGCCATAATCCTGCAAACTTATAGCAACAACAGCGCGATCGGCATTTTGACACCCGACGGAACGAATATCCGGGCCTTTTATACCAATAAAATTGATAACGGCGTATTTGACGGCGGTGATATCCCGACCCAGGGGAAAACTTTCCGCCTTAAGATTGAGTTTGATCTACAGACCGCATTAGTTCATCTCATTAATGTAAATACCGGTGAGGACCAGTTGGACGTTTTCTCCCTTGATGAACTGGCCTTACCCAATCAAGATTCCGACGGCATCTGGCAAGACTCGTTAGACCCTGCCCAGTATTTCCTGTTCCAGCGGTATCAAAACGGTGGGGCTATGCTCCTATCCGTCGGCAGCAACCAGATGGCCGAGATGTATTATAATCCCCTGGCGGAAATGAATAAATTCACCGGTTGGGATGTTTATAATCCCCATGTGGCGAAAGCTGAATTTACATTCACCAGCTCCACCCAGGGCACAATTATCAGAACCGGGATGGACGGTTCTACAAGAACCTGGCAGGTGACTAAGCGTGGGGCGACGAAGACAGTTAAATTCTGGGGCTGGGTCTTGCTGGACAAGCCGGTCAGCGGGGCCACCGTTAGCATCTGCGATACAAAAAACAGCATTATTTACGGGAATATTGCCGTCACGGCCACGAATGGCGCATTTTATGCCGAAAACAAATACCTGCCCGATGACTTCAGGATAGTCGTCACAGGCGGGACCTATAACGGTCAACCTTTTACCGGGAAGGTCGTCAGAGAAGTTCACGCCTTTGATTCTGAATATTTTTATAAAGTTAATGACATAACCACGTTATTGGCGGCCTACCGGGACAGGCACCCGGAAAAAACCTATGCCCAGGCGCAGCAGGTCATCACCTCGTTTCTCAAAGTGCCCGGCGCCTTCACCATTGATGAGGTCATCGATTTCTGTGATTACTATAAGCAAGTCTACGACCCGGATGAATTCGTCCAGGCGATGATAAAACAAATGGGGGGAGTGAAATTTAATGAGTTCATTGAGGTCTTGGTCGATGACATCGATGACGGGGCCTATTATCCGTTCAGGTCAAACTCCCGAGGGGTGGCCGTCGGGTTGGTTATCGGAAAGATAATCCAGGGCATCTTTGAAGGATTAGAACTTGTCGGCCAAATCTTTGACATCATCGATCAGGAGGGACAAGCCGCCAAAATCGACGCTATTTTGCAGCAGCTTGATGAAGTTCAAGGCCAGCTCAAGCAGATCAGTGCATCCTTGGACCAGATGAGGCAACGGATTGACACCGCCGTGTGGATCGGCGTCATTCAGAGAGTTCAAAACGCCAAAGATAGAATTGAAACAGACTTCAACACGTTAAGAAAATATGTCATAGTCTATAAAACGCCGGGAAGCGAACCCGGCCGAAAGAAATGGCTGGTCGACAATACTGCTTCGATCATTAAGGACTATCCGTTGTTGTTGACGGCCATCCATAACACCGTTGTCGGCGCACTAGGCGTGCAACCGGCTTTGTCCGAATGGGGACAACTTTGCTCCACCAGCCTGAAGGCCGGCAAGGACGCCCGGTATCAAGACATCCAAGACATGTTCTCCCAGCTCAGTCTCCTACAGGCCCAGGCGCTCCAACTGTTATGCAACGCTTATAAGCATGACAATAACGTAGGAATGAGAGACGCGACCATCCAGGAGTATAAGAACGATCGCCAGCCGAAGCAAATAGCGACATTTATGACCCCGGTGGAGAATTTCGTTTTTTCTCATTTTTCAGAAGACTATTACAACGCTCAATTCAACTGCGCCCAGAATGATCACAACGACCTGGCCCAGGCCGACACATATGTCAGCCAAATATCTTCGGCCAAGAATGTGTTCACGGCCACCGTGATGCAGCTTAAGAAGGAAGACGTACCCGTTCCGGGACTGAGCGGCGGCGTGTCCTTGGCGCTTTCCTCGTCCACCAGTGGTCAATTGATCGATTGCGGCAAAGGCACATTTAGAGAAATCCAAGGATTGAGCCCATGGGGCCAGAATTGCACCTGGCAAGTCTTACGTTACAAAACCACTGGAGTGCCGGCTGATGATTACATTCTCAAGGTAGATTTCAGGAACTTCAACCCTATGGTATTTAATTTCCAAATCGGATATAAGTTCCAAACCGGAATACCTGGAATCAAAATATCCGGCGATAATAGTCTGGGCAGCTTCTCGGCGTATACGGTGCCCTGGCGGACAGTCAGGTTTCAATGCTGGTCGGGCCGAAAATACCTGGTAGTAGCCCCAGGCTCACCAGGTGACACGGAAAAATGGATAGGTGCGCAATGGGATGAACCAAATGGAACGACCCTTAATTGGTATGAAGTAAGACCGGGTCATGCCGTGCTGGGTTACACATCACCAGAGGGAAAGCACTATTACCTGCGACTCAAACCCGGGCCGGTGGAGCATGGCCAATGTGTGATCTTCTGTCCTAAAGCATACGACGCATATCTTGACCAGGGGCAATATGATGGATCGGGACAGATGGTGAAAGACTACTTGTGGCAAGCCTACTACTTCAAAGATTCGAATATTTTCAAATTCCAGATGTCCGGTTTCGAATTTGGACCGGGACAACGCTTCCTGACCATGAACGCGACTTCCGGAAAAAGTAAAGATGAATTCTATCGAACTCTTCTGGTCAGCGACACCGGAGTCTGCTGTTTCATCCCCACCGGCGACCTGGCTTCATGGCTCATCGAAACTGTAACTCCTTGGCAATAGACTCAATTTACCCCGCCCTCTTAACCGGGGGCGGGCATCGACCAAATTGCCTGAGCCCTTGCGGAACTGGACAAAGCAATATATATGTAAAGCAAACTAAGGAAGCATGCTAACGAGGCCACCCCAACCGGTCAGACGACCCCTGGAGGAAATGAACATAGATGAACGATAAAGCACTTACCCGAGGTGATGGGCGACGTTCCGACCAATTGAGGCCGGTTGAGATAATCAAGAATTTTATCCCCCATGCCGAAGGCTCCGTCTTGATCTCCTGCGGCCAAACCAGGGTCATCTGTACTGCTTCGTAGGTTAAATGTCCGTTTATCAAACCTTGAATTTAGCGACGATATTCTTCAACCTAACCGCTAAGTCGTTAAGCTTTACCATACTGGTATCAACATTTGCACTGCTGGTAGACATTTCCTTCGTTGCTTGATCGACCTCGTTAATATCACGGGCAATTTCTTCAGCCACAGTCGAACTCCGGACCACCTTCTCCGTAACCTCGTGTATCTCCTGTGATGCCTGGCTGACGTTCGTCGAAATTTCCTTGGTGGTTACCGACTGCTCTTCAACCGAAGTAGCGATTATGGCTACCATATCGTTGACCTCGACGATGATCTTCGATATCCCATCTATCTCCCGAACCGTCCCGACAGTCGAATCCTGAATACTTTCAATCTTCTTCTTTATTTCCAGGGTAGCATTCGCCGTCTGCTTGGCGAGTTCTTTAATTTCATTGGCAACAACGGCAAATCCCTTCCCGGCTTCCCCGGCTCGCGAAGCTTCGATGGTCGCGTTAAGGGCCAGGAGATTGGTCTGTTCGGAGATTTCGGTGATGGTTTCGGTAACCTTGCCGACCTCTTGGGCCGCCCGGCCAAGATCATCGATTTTTTGCGAGGCGCTCTTTGATTTGACCACCGCCTGTTCACTGATGGAACGGGTTTTCCCCGTGTTCTGCGAGATCTCGTTGATGGTGGCGGTCATCTCTTCGGTGGCCGATGAGACCATGCTGACATTGGACAAGGCCTGTTCAGCAGCAGCAGCGACCGACTCCATACCGGCGCTCATCTCTTCCGCGGCAGATGCTACCGATGACACTTTTGAAGAGGTCTGCCGGGCTCCCTGAGACATCTCCCGGGCTGTAGCCGACATCTGTTGGCTGCTGAAGGCGACGTTGTCTGAGGCGCTTTGCACGTCCGCAACCACTTGTTTGATGTTTTCAACCATCCGCTTCATGGCGGCATAGACGCCGGTCTCGGTCCTTTTGTTGGATTCAAATTGAACTGTCAGATCTCCGGCCGCGACCTTTTCAGCAATAGCGGCGATGTAATCGGGTTCTGCGCCGATTTTTTCCAATAGACTGCGGGTAATCCAGATTGCAATCAAAAGAGAAACAAAAAGAAGGACAATCATGCCTGTGATTATAAGTTTTATTGCCTTTTCTACTGCTGCAGCAGCGGTTTTCCCAATGCCATCGCTAAGTTTTGTTTGCGTTTCAATCAACTTGTTCAGTATGTTAACAGAATTGGCTCCAGAAACAAGAATTGTTTTCGCACGGAAATCCCTGGCTTCTTCCATCTTGCCGGCCTCCATCAATTCAAACCATTTAGGACGCGCCTCTTTATATTGGTGGTAGGCTTCCGTTAACTCATTCAGAGTACTTTTGGCTTCATCTGTAAGTGAGGTTCCGGCATACAGTTTCAGATTATCATCGATGATATCGAACCATTTCGGACTATCTTCAATTATTTTTTTCCTCGATGCCGGCTCCGGCACAGCAAGATACTGCGAAATACCATAACGGAGTTTCCAAACGGCGTCTTGTGTATTTGCGAGATAGCGTGTCCCCAGCACCCCGCTCGAGTTCATCTTGTCAAGCATCGAAGATAGGTATATTGCGCTTATCAGACCGGTAATCCCGATACCAATAGCAAAAAAAAGCAGCACGCCTACAAGCAGACTCATTTGCGCCTTTACGGTCATTTTATAAAACATTTCTTTCTCCATTCTCTTTCAATCCGCCTCTTCACCAATTTCCTGAACGAGTTACGGTTGACTAGTCACAAATACCTTGTCGATATCGAGTATCATGAAAAAACGGCCGTCCACCCTGCCCATCCCCTTGATAAACTCAGTGTTTAGTTGTGCACCGAAAAACAGCTTTGCCACGA
>JADFXY010000304.1:0-5737 GCA_015233355.1 Deltaproteobacteria bacterium
AAAATCCACCGCCCCACCCCGCGGCCTGTTACCGCGACCATCCCGGCTCTACCAAATTCCAGCAAGAATAAGAAAGAGCAGACCATGACGATTAACCGGACCGCGGCAAACTGGAGATTGTCCCCAAACGCGGCGACCAGCATGTCCAACCATTCATTGACCCCGTGGGTCAGGCCGAATAGCCCCAGCCACTGCCAGGGCAGGCGACGTTGGGTCTGCCGGGTTAAAGCTTGAGTCGCCGCGTACAGGAAAATGAAGGCCAACCCGTAGAAGAAAAAAATGTAATCCATTTGGTTTTTAATAAGTTCATCCATCTATGAAATATCCCCGCCTATCTGTTCCCCAGAATGGCTCCTCTCCGGCCCCAGGTTGGATTATTTGATCCCTTTGGAGAATTGAAGCAATTGCGGCATGTAGACAAATGGCCGCGCTGGTTGAATGTGGCAAAATAATATACACATTCAGGCAGTAAGGCAATAAGAATCGAAAACGGGATCTGCTGTTGATTTGGGACAGGTGAATAATGTCCCTGGAAATTCCTGGAGATCAGGCAAAGGGGCGGGTAAGACTAAAATCGGGGCAGAATGAGGCGGCGCTGCTCAACTCCTGGCACCAACCGATTTCCAGGCCGGCCTGGGCGACCATTTCCAGGGCCTGATGGTATTCCTGGGCCGTCACAGGTCGATCCAGCGGGGCCCGGCACGCGGCCTTATTTGTTGGATAATACTGGGCCATGAGGGATAACGTCACCTTCGGCGAGAGCCGGTCGGCAATAAATTCCAAGACCTCGCCGGTGCCGGCCAATCCTTCGGGTAGAACCAAATGCCGAATACTCAAACCCCGGCTAATCAAACCGGCCTCATTCAGGTGGACCATCGCTCCCACCTGCCGGTACATCTCTTTAACCGCCGCCTGGGACGCCCGGACATAGTTCGGGGCTCCTGAGAGTTCCCCGGCCCGGCGGTCATCCCCATATTTCAGGTCCGGCAAGTAAATGTCCACAATTCCTTCCAGAAGCCTCAACACGGGGACAGACTCGTATCCGTGGGTGTTATAGACGATGGGCAAACGGAGACCGGAGGCCGCGGCTAAATCCAACGCCGCCACAATCTGGGGCAAGAAATGAGTCGGAGAGACGAGATTGATATTGTGGCATCCGGCCCGTTGCAGGTCCAACATCACCGCAGCCAGTTGCCCGACGCTCAAAAAGTGCCGCTCTTCAGGATGAAAATTCTGGCTGATCTGGTAATTCTGGCAAAACACACAGGCCATAGAACAATAGGCGAAGAAGATGTTACCCGCGCCGTTATTTCCCGATATTCCCGGTTCTTCTCCGAAATGAGGACCGGCATGGGATACCGTGGCCAAATTCGGAGCCCGGCACGCGCCCACTTCTCCGCCGGCCCGGTTAACCCCGCAGGCTCTGGCGCAGAGGCAGCACGACGTCAGTAACTCGGCCAGTTGCGCTGCTCTGGCGGCCAGTTCTCCACACCGCCATAATAATACGTAAGAAGGTTCTTCCGTCATGATTTATGCCTTGAGAAGGGCAAACGCATGAAATATTCTTAAAACGTTAAAGTCCGAATAAGCCCCAAAGGGGCGCACTAGGTTAGCCCAGGGCAGCGCCTTGGGTATGGGGTTGCGCCTATATAAAACACCATGTAATGATAACATAAGGCGGCTGGTAATTCAGTATTTCCGCCGTGGTTATATGTCCCTACCAAAGGAAATGGCTTTAAAGTTGGCCGACCACCTGACCATCCTGCTGACATGTAACCACCCGTATTTCCCAGGGCGTTGCCCTGGGCTAACCTAGTGCGCCCCTTTGGGGCTTGTTTGGAATTGGCCATTCGAAAATAATTTCATGCGGTTACCCTGATACCTTGAACGGTTACGATTGACTCTTCGCGTGCGCCCTTACCCTGAGGTGGAATCAATAATGGACAACGAGGTTACTCTTCCTGTTTGAATTGCATATCGTAAAGTTTCCGGTACAGTCCCGACCTGGCCAGCAGGTCTTCGTGTTTGCCTTCTTCGGCGATGGTCCCGTCATCGATGACGATGATCCGGTCGGCATTCCGGATGGTGGACAGCCGATGGGCGATGACGAAGGTGGTCCGGCCCTTCATCAAATTCTCCAGAGCCTTCTGGACGGCAAACTCCGACTCCGTATCCAGAGAGGAAGTAGCCTCGTCCAGAATCAAGATCGGTGCATCCTTGAGAATGGCCCGGGCAATGGACAACCGCTGCCGTTCCCCGCCGGAAAGCATGGCCCCCTGCTCCCCGATAATCGTGTCAAATTCCTGCCCCAGGGCCTGAATGAAGTCTACGGCATAAGCCTGTTCTGCAGCTCGTTCCACTTCCTCCGGGGCCATGCCGACGCAGCCATAGGCGATATTGTTCCTGACCGTATCATTGAACAAGATCGTTTGTTGCGACACCATGGCCACTTGAGACCGGAGCGAGCGCAAGGAAAAATCCCTGACATCCCGCCCGTCGATCAAGACCGACCCCTCCCAGACGTCATACAGCCGGGGGATGAGGTTGACCAGGGAGGTCTTGCCCCCGCCGCTGGTGCCCACGACGGCCAGGACCTCCCCGATGGACACGCTCAGGCACAGGTTCTTGAGAACAGGCTTATCATTGTACCCAAACACCACCCGGTCAAAGGCGACCGCGGACTTAACCGTGGTCAAGGTCAAGGGATCCGGCCGTTCCTGAATTTCGGGCGGCGTGTCCATCACGTCGAAGACCCGGATGGCGGCTGCGACTCCCTGCTGGACGGTATTGTTCACGCCGGCCAGGCGCCGGACCGGGTCATAGAGCATGATCAGGGCGGTGAGAAAGGAAAAAAAAGTCCCAGGGGTGGAGGTCCCTTTGACTACCTGGTACCCCCCGTAGCCGACAATAAAGGCGATCCCGAACCCGCCCAGCAATTCCATCAGAGGCGAGGAAATGGACCGGACCCGGGCGTTTTTCATTTCCAGCAGGAAAAACTGCTCGTTCTCTTTCTCGAACCGGCTCACTTCGTATTCTTCCATGCAAAAGGTCTTGACGATCCGGTTGCCGGAAATAGTCTCGTGCAAGATGGTCACAATCCGGGCCATGGTCTCCTGGCTGCGGGTGCTGATTTTCCTCAGCCGCCGCCCAAACTTAACCAGTGGAATCACGGCGATGGGAAAGACCAGCACGGCCCAGATGGCCAGCTCCCAGTTGCGGATAAAGATGACCACCAGAAGACAGACGACCGTGCTGACTTCTTTTAATGAGCCGGTTACGGCCCCGGACACCGCGCCTTGAATCTGGGCGACATCGTTGGTGACCCTGGAAATGAGCATCCCGGTGGCGTTTTTGTCGAAATACGATGTCGATAAGTTGATGATGTGCCGGTACAGCCCGTTCCGGATGTTGGCCACCACCCGCTCCCCGACATAGGTCATCAGGTAGGACTGGCCATAGGAAAACAAGCCCTTAAAAAGGAACAAGGCCACGATGGCCGGCGGCAGGACCTTAAGCAGCCAGATGTTCTTGGCCACAAACACGCCGTCGATGACGTCCTTGACCAAATATGCCATGGCCCCGGTACATGCCCCGACCATACCCATACACAGCATGGCCAGGGCCAGCTTGGTCCAGTAGGGTTTAACCATGGCCAACAAACGCCGGTAAAGACCGACGGAGGGAATTTTATTCATAGGGAGGGACCTTGCCTTAGCGTAAAAGATTCGTTACCAATACACAGGGATAATCGCCCTGGGATGACATAAATTAGCCCGTTCACGGGTTTGCAGGCGGCGCCCCGTCAGTCCGGTAAACGTCGCGCAAAGAATACAGATCCCCGGCCGGATACTGGACGAACCCCTGCACGCCTTTCTTGGCCAGGGCGACATTATCGACATACCATAGGCTGATGTAGGGCAGATCATAAGCCAGGATCTTCTGAAGGCGGCTGTAAATTGCTTTGGCCTTGGCTTCATCCAGGGTCCGGCGGCCCTGGTCGATCAGAGCATCCACTTCCGGGTTGGCGTAATGGCCCCGGTTGGCCCCATTGGGCGGAAAGGAGGCCGAATGAAAGATATAGTAAAACACGTCCGGGTCGGTCACTCCAACCCACTCCAGGGAAAACATCTGGAAATTACCATTCCGGATGTCTCCGAAAAAGGTGCCCCAGTCGTAGGTCCGGATGTCCATCTTGATGCCCACGTCGGCCAGTTGCTGCTGGATAATCTCGGCCTTGAGCCGGGCCATGTCGTTATCCGAGGTCTTATAGGTGAGCTTGAATCGGCCTTGCCCGTCACCCCGGTCCGGGTAACCGGCTTCATCCAGCAACCGGGCGGCTTTCTTAGGATCAAATAGATAAACGGGCACCTCGGGCTCATAGGCCCAGTTGCTGGGGGGCAACACCCCGGAGGCCGGTTGGGCCGCGTCCCGGAGCAGGAACTTAATCATGGCCCGGACGTCTATGGCGTGGGCCAGGGCCTCCCGGACCTGCCGGTTCTTGAGGATGGGATCGATCAGGTTGAAACCGATATAGGAGTAATTCGTCCCCGGACTTTGAATCACCTGAAATCGGGGGTCGGCTTTCAGCAGGGGCACCATGTCTGGCTGGGCCGCGTTTTGCATGAAATCGATGCTCCCCTTTTTGAATTCCAGCAACCTGGTGGTGTCATCTGGAACGATCCGGAAAACCAGCCGGGATAACTTAGCCGGACTCCCGAAATAGGCGGTGTTCTTAACCAACGTGATCTGACGGCCTTCTTCCCAGGACTGAAACTTAAACGGGCCGGTGCCGACGGGATGAAATCCGAAGTTCGTCCCTTCCCTGGTTTCCACCGACTGGGGCACAATGCCCAGGACAAGATTGATTAAGAAAGGCGAAAATACTTCCTTAAGCCGAAAAATCACCCGATGCGGGTCAGGCGTCTCGATGGTCTGGATCAGGCCCAGACCCTGACGTTTGGGCGATTTAGTTTTGGGGTCCAGGATGGACCGGAAGGTATAAGCCACATCTTGGGAGGTGAATGGCGAGCCATCGTGCCAGGTGACGCCCCGCCGAAGGTCAAAGATGTAGGTCCGGTCATCGGGTTGGGACCATTTCTCAGCCAGATCCGGGAGTAACCGGGAACTTGGGGATTTATTGACCAGCGAATTATAGGTCAATTGCATGATCTGGTAGGACGCCGCGTCCACGGACAGTCTGGGATCCAGATTGAGGGGACCTCGCGGGAGGGCCACAATCAGTGCGGCCGGATCGGAACCCGGCTCCGGAGACGGAGAACAGGACACCAGCGTGAGCGAAATAACCAGGACCAGGATAATCCAAATCCACCCCGGGGACCCAACCGGTTTCTCCGGGCCGGAATAGAGAATCAATTAGTGCCTCGCTTCTTTTCGACAAATGCATAGCACTCTGCCCCGGTACTCTCGAACACGACCAGCGAAGGGATTTTCTTTGATTTGAAATTCATGGCCCGGCATCCATAGGGGAATTGTTTTTCCCAAGTGACGTAAAAATTGACACAGGCAAAACAATTAGGCCGTTTTTTCTCCTGGTTTTTTTGATCCATGTGGCTGGTTGTGTGTTCCGTGTTACTGGTTGCTGGTTGCAAGCTGCTGGTCAATGTCATTAACTTAAGGTCAAGTGGGCTCATGTGTTGGTGGAAGACAAAAAGACTGGCGAGCCTACTTAACCGTTAGTTGTACAAAATAATTTTCTTATTTCTTGGCACACTTTTCT
>JADFXY010000305.1:0-5689 GCA_015233355.1 Deltaproteobacteria bacterium
TTTACCGGGTAATTTAACGGACTCAGCAGATTGGCCCAGATACATGGACGCGATGAGTAGCGAGAGGCTCTGAACATACCGGGCCGCCATCCACAACTGGGTGGCCGGATTGGCCCCGTGTCCGAAAAATACCCCCATGCCCTGGTAGGCCAAGGTATGAGCCAAATCCAAAGCACCAATGGATAATGAGCTAAATCCTAAGATTAAGATATATCCGTTGCCCAGATTTTTTCGGGAGTTCCAGACCAACATAAAAATGGCCAGGTTTACGGCAATGCTGAATCCCTCGGCTAGGCTGTGAAAAAGAAGATAATTGTGCCGGCTGGTCAAGTAGAGTAACGATAGGCCGGCGGCGGCGCCAAGGGCATATTCAATGGGGATTAGCCAGTTTTTTTTCATGAGCTGATCTCATCGTGATCATGATCCGACAATTGGAAATTTCATCCGTAAGTTATCACAGTTTTCCATAATACCGAATTGAAAGAAAAACTTCAAGCTCTATCGTCCGATATCCGATCTCAATTTTTGTTATTTCAATGCCCTGGAACACCGGGTTTAGGATCGTAGCTTTTGCACCGGTAACTCAACGGCATTGGCCGGTAAGTCCGGAATCATCCGGCTCGGCTAACCTGGAAGCTATTGATATCGTTTTCAGGCCTGGCCATCCCGCCCTCATCGCCTGGCCGGGTCCTCCCTCATAAAGTGTGTGACAACAGACTGATAAAACATTGTTGTCGAAATGACTTCATGTTAAACCTTGACAAGAGGCGTCCCGGCTAATATTATCCGGGCCTACGCTCAGTTGAGGTCCATCTTTATCTACAAACAGTGGCCCTGAGACTCCTGACCGGAGGCAGACTGGCTAACCAGCGGCTGCTTAACTTATTTTGGAAAAATTATGGTGGAATTAGATTTTGAAAAAACCGGCGGCCTTATTCCGGCTATCGTCCAGGACGCCGCAGATGGCCGGGTGTTGATGATGGCCTATATGAATCGACTGGCCTGGGAGAAAACCTTGAGCACCGGCCAGGCCCATTATTGGAGCCGGTCCCGCCGGGAGCTATGGCACAAAGGCGGCACCTCGGGTCACGTGCAGCAGGTCGTGGCCGTGTTTGTCGATTGCGATAACGATACCATCCTCCTTCAGGTCAACCAACTTGGCGGTGCGGCTTGTCATACGGGATACCGCTCCTGTTTTTACCGCCGGGTCGATAATCAGGGCGGATTGACCGTGGTTGATGAAAAAGTCTTCGATCCGAATAAGGTGTATCCAAAATGAATGTTCTAAAACTCGGTATCCCCAAAGGGAGCTTGCAAAACTACACTCTCGAACTATTTGCCAAGTCCGGTTGGAAAATCGAAGTTAACAGCCGGAGCTATTTCCCCCGGATTAATGACCCGGAAATCAATTGCTCCATTTGCCGGGCCCAAGAAATGTCCCGGTACGTCGAAAATGGAACTCTTGACGTGGGACTGACCGGCAAAGATTGGATTATGGAAAATGAATCCCAGGTAGTTGTGGTGGATGACCTGGTTTATTCCAAAACCAGTCAGCGGCCGGCCCGGTGGGTCTTAGCCGTGCCCATGGAATCCAACATTAAAGACATCCAGGATTTGGCCGGGAAAAAGGTAGCCACGGAACTGGTCAATTTTACCAAAAAATATTTTGCCCAGCACAATATTCCGGTGGAGGTAGAGTTCTCCTGGGGCGCGACGGAAGCTAAGGTCGTCTCCGGTTTGGCCGACGCCATTGTCGAGGTGACCGAAACGGGCAGCACCATTAAGGCCCATGGACTTAAAATAATTAAAGACCTGATGTCGACCAACACCCAGCTCATCGCCCATCCCAAAGCTTGGGAAGACCCCTGGAAAAAGAACAAGATCGAACAGATCCGGCTTCTGCTCAAAGGCGCCTTGCTGGCCGAAAATATGGTCGGCCTTAAGATGAACGTCCCGGAAGAAAAGATCAAGCAGGTCATCGCCATTCTGCCGTCCCTCAACGCCCCCACCGTGGCCTCCTTGTACGAAGTCCCCTGGCTGTCTGTGGAAATTGTGGTCGACAAAACCAAGGTTCGGGATCTCATCCCCGAGTTGATTAAACGCGGCGCTGAAGGCATTGTGGAATACCCGCTTCATAAGATGATCTGATTCATCCTTCTCTTGGTGAATTTAACCCGACTCGGAAAAGAGTGCACACGTGATAAGGAAAAAAGGCGGCTTTGGCTTAAATGCAATCATCATCCTAACCCTCTTGGGCCTGATCCTCCTCACCATGGGATGCGCCGGCACCTCGCTCCAAGGTGAAGACAAAGCCCAGACCCACCTGAAATTGGGTGATTCTTATCTTAAATCCGGGGACTTCACCCGAGCCCTCAAAGAATTGCTTGAAGCCGCCAAACTAGACCCGAATAATGCGGAAATTCAGAATATTTTAGGCGCGGCCTACATGTCCAAGGAAGTCTATCCAGAGGCCATCAAACACTTCCAAAACGCCCAGACCCTCAAACCCGACTATTCCGAGGCCTACAACAATCTGGGCATCGTTTATGTGCGGATGGGTGAATACGACAAGGCTATTGAACAATTTCAAGCCGCGGTGAAAAACCTGCTCTACCCTACCCCTCAGTACGCCTGGTGCAATATGGGCCTGGCCTATCATCAAAAAGGTGATTACCACAAGGCCGTAGCTTGTTACCAGGGAGCCCTTAAAAGTACTCCGCGCTTTGTACCCGCCCTAAACGGAATAGCCCAGTCCTACGAGAAGTTGGGCAAGCTTAACCTGGCCCTGGAGAATTACCGGCTGGCCGTGATGTTTGACGCTAAATTTCCCGACGCCCATTACAACTTGGGCTTGCTTCAAGCCAAGATGGGGCAGATGATCGAAGCCAGAGCCTCGTTTGAATCAGTCGTCTCCCTCAGTCCCGACTCCAACTTAGGCCGGAAGGCCCAACGTTACATTGATGACATCAAAGCCGGCCGCCCAGTTCGGTAAGTTGGCCTGTTCTGCCCGATTCCCCGTGAATATATCCTAAGATAACGGAGCCATGCATTATTACGAGGCCTATGGCCTGAACATTAGTTCGGAGATAACCTGCCCCGAACTGGCCGAGACGCTCGAACACGAGCCTGATGTTATCATCCGGCGCGGGGTTGTACCCTAGAAGTTGGCCGGTCTCAGCACGACCGGCTATAGATTTCAGGCCAGCCCAAACCGGATTTTAATCCAGACGAGGATCATAGCCGATATTCTATACACGTTCACGGGGTGTAAAGGTTCAGGCCGTTTCCGGGGAGTCGGCGCAACCCGAAGAGGCACCGGACCAGCCTGGAATCACGCATATCTAAAGAACGGGCTACCGAATACACGGTCTCAACAGGCGCGTTGACCCGTATCCGGTACGACGTCCTGACATCGTAATGGGGCAAGAATTGATCGATGATCAAGTATCTTCTCCTTTATGTGTTGTCATTTCGGCGTCTTACTATCCGGCGTCGTTCATTCGGGTACCCGACGGCATTTTCCAGACATTTGCCCTGTCCAGCCCCTGGACTCTGAGCCGCCGGAAGCCTGATTTCAATGATCAACCCACCTCCTGCCGCGTTAACGGCCTGGATTGTCCCGCCGTGTTGTCGTACGGCCCGGTCGGTAATGGCCAGCCCCAGTCCTGTCCCCCCGGTTTCCCGTTCCCGGGCATCGGAGACCCGATAGAAGGGACGGAACATGTTGCCGAGTTCCGTGTCCGGCACTCCCCGGCCATGGTCCCGGACTGAGATAACGGCATACGGCACCGGTTGCTGTTCATCTTTGGTGATACTGATTTCCACCTCGGTCTTTTCCGCCGTATACCGGATGGCATTGCGGACGACATTTTCGATGGCCCGGCCCAGTAGTTTTTCGTTTCCGTGGATGATGCAGTCTCGGCTTTCCGTAAGCCTGACGCCTCGGTTACTCCCCTGGGCCTCAAAATCACCGTCTTTGACTACTTCACGAACAAGCCTGGTCAGGTCGACGGGTTCCATCTGAATCCCGCCGAAACCGCCTTCCAGACGGGTCAGGGATATGAGCTGCCCTATCATATCGTTCAGCGATTCCGCCTCCTGTCCAATTCGATTCAAAAACTTTTCAGCCTTGGGCCCGGGTTGTGTCCGAGCCAATTCCAGAGCCACATTGAGTCTGGCCAGGGGGGAGCGGAGTTCATGTGAAATATCCCCAAGCAATTGACGTTGCAAGGTCATCAGAGATTCGATGCGTTCCGCCATTAAGTCAAAATCATTGGCCAGTTCTGCCAACTCATCCTTCCTTTTACCCAGACTCTTTCCAATGCGGACGTTTAGCTCTCCGGCGGCAAAGCGTCGGGTGGCATCGCTCAGGGCGATGACCGGTGAGATTAAATATCTGGCCAACCAGTGAAAAATGACGCCTGAAATGATCAGGATGACGGACAACCGAAAAGCGATTTGGACCAGAAATCCATGATGCCAATGAGGTTCAAAGTCTTTTCGGGGCAGTTCGCCGAGCAACGCATATTCCTGACCATTTGCGTCTTTGATTAATACGGTCATCATCAAAATATCTTTGTCCATCATCTCTTCGGGATGGCCGCTTTCCCTGGTCCGCGCTACCAAGGCCGGCGCCTCGGGCGGCAATGGATGATTGGTGATTTCCCGGTTCATCTGATCTATAATATAGGCCCGGATTCCGCTGGTTTTTCGTAACCGGTCGGTCATATTTTCAAGGGCTGCTTGTTTGCCGCTCAAATAGTAAGCCAGGGCCGCCTGGCCGTACAAGGCCAAAGGATCAGCAAGTATTCGGGGCGGGGGACCAGGAGGCCGCAAATTCGTCAGCCGGCCCAGAGTAATCTGGATGGCTAACGCAAGAATCGTGACGACCCAGAAGCAGAGATAGATCTTTATAAAAATTTTTTGTTTATGCATAACCAATCCTTCGATCTTATTGATTCCCAAGGTTATCCGCGGGACTGACCAGTGCGTACAGGTAACCTACGCTCCGAATCGACTTGATCCGTTCCATTCCATCTACTTCATGGCCCAATTTTTTACGGAGTTTGCTGATATGGACGTCAATACTGCGGTCATAGGCGGAAAGAGAGCGTCCCAGCACGATCCTAATCAGTTTTTCCCTGGAGACGAGTTCCCCGGCGTTGCGAATCAAGTGCTCCAAGAGATTGAACTCGACCGTTGTCAGGTCAACCTGTTCCCCAGCCCGAAGGACCACGCGGGCGCCGATATCCATCTCCACGTCGCCGACCTTTAGTTTTTTGGGTGCGGATGGAGGTGCCGCCTCTTCCCGTTCCGGCCTGACCCGCCGCAGCACCGCCCGGATTCGGGCCACCAACTCCCTGGGATTGAACGGTTTGGGGAGATAGTCGTCGGCACCCAGCTCCAGGCCGACAATCCGGTCCACGTCATCGCCACGGGCCGTCAACATAATCACCGGGGTGGACATCTTACCTCGAATATGGCGCAAGACCTCGAAGCCGTTCATCCCCGGCAACATCACATCGAGCACAATCAGCTCGTAATTGCCGCCGGAAACCCGCTCTGCGCCGGATTGACCATCATTGACGGTTTCGACTTGAAAGCCCTCAATGGTCAGGTACTCCACCAGCAGTTCACACAATCCCACATCATCATCTATTACAAGAATTCGTTCCATTATTATCTCCCT
>JADFXY010000306.1:0-5688 GCA_015233355.1 Deltaproteobacteria bacterium
CCTGGGGCAATCAGAAGCGCGTCTTAGAACTGGTCCCGCTCAAGCTGGGTGCGGTGTCCATTCCTTTTCTGGGTGTGGTGGCCGCAGGTACGCCCATCGAGGCCCCGGAAATCCCGGAATCCATCGAGGTCCCGGAAACATTCTTAGGCGGCGGGCTCAATTTTGCACTCAGGGTCCGCGGCGATTCCATGGTCGATGAAGGCATCAAGGATGGTGATATCTTGATCATCACCAAACAAAATCATGCCGACAACGGGCAAACCGTGGTGGCCATGGTGGACGGTGAGGCCACGGTCAAAAAGTACTACCGGCAGGAAGACCAAATCGAACTAAGACCGGCCAACAGCAAAATGAGACCTCTGTTTAAACCGGAAGCAGATGTGACCATAATTGGCCTGGTGGTCGGGCTGTTGCGCCATTACCGGGCGCCTTTTTCCAGCCCATTCCACCACAATTCCTAAAAGTACAACGCAGAGAACAAACAGAGAACGCAGAGGTGCTCATGATCCGGTCTATCGTCCATGTGCATCTGCCTGATTTCGCCGCATCGTTAGAAGAATTGCGGCGGCCCGAACTCAAAGGCAAGCCGGTGGCCATTGCCGAACAGAATACCCGGTCGGTCATCCAGGGAACCAATGGCCCGGCCCGGAAAGAGGGAATTCAGGCCGGGATGCCGGTCAGTCTGGCCCGGCAGCGGTGTCGGCGGTTGATAGTCACCCCACCTGACGCATTCTTTTATAACCAGCAACACCAGGGTATCTTGAAAGACCTGTACCGCTTCTCTCCTTTGGTGGAGGGAACACGGCCGGGGCGGTATTTTGTCGATTTTACCGGGACGGAACGGTTATGGGGTCATGCTGCGGACGCCGCCTGTCGCGTAGAACGGGAGTTGTGGAGCCGCCGACAATTACGAGGCCAGTTGGGTCTGGCGGGTAACAAATTGATCAGTCAGGTGGCCGCCCAGTTTATGGCCCCAGGCGAGTTATGCCGTATTTTTCCGGGAGGTGAATCCACCTTTCTTGACCCTTTACCGGTCGTCAGCCTGCCGGGAGTCGGTCCCAAGACCATGGCCGCCTTAGCCGATTTCAATATCCAGCGGGTGGGGCAATTGGCCGCCTTAAACGTGGAGGCCCTGACCGAAGTGTTTGGGCGGATGGGTGTCCAGTTGGCCGGGTTAGCGCGGGGTGAGGATGTCTCCTCGGTCCTGCCGTTCCAGACCGTGCCTCGGTTGCGGTTTGTCCGAAACCTGGACCGGGATGAGATCGATAAGCGAGAATTGTCAGTCGCCTTGTTTCGGCTGGTGGAAGAAGCGGGATGGAGCCTCCGCCGCCACAATCGTTACCCCGGCCGGTTTGATTTGGAATGGCGGTACGCCGACGGCCGCATAGATCACCGGCCGGGTCGGTTTCCCGGGAGCGCATCCAATCTCGATCTGATGCTGTTTCGATCATTACAGCCTGCCCTGGACCAGCTCCTTCAGAGGCGGATGGCCGTACGTCGCCTGATCTTGACCATGTGGGACCTGACCATGCCGGTTCGGCAGCTCTCGCTGTTCCCCTGGGAAGAAACCGGCCTGCGCCGCGCCGAACAACTCCAGCAAGCCGTGGATACCGTCAGGACACGGTTCGGGTCGCAGGCTCTCACCTGGGGACGCACCATGTAACCCCCAATGACCCACAGGCCACCATGTCCTTTATCCACTTACATGTTCACTCTGGTTACTCCTTGATGTGGGGCGTAAGTTCCGTAGACGAGTTGTGCCGGGCCGCGGTCGAGAGCGGGGCCACCCATCTGGCCCTGACCGACACCAACGGATTTTACGGCCTGATCAATTTCCTGGCCGCGGCCAAAGCCCACAGTCTGACCCCGCTGGTCGGAGCTTATATTCAGACCGCGTCCGAAGCGGCGGTGATCCTGATCAAGACGCTGACCGGTTATGAAATACTCTCGGAGTTGATCACCCGGCGGCATCTGGTCCCGGATTTCTCCCTTAAGGCGGAGTTTCCAGCCTGTCGGGAGCATCTGGCCGTCATGAGTGATGACCCCGTGATCTTGCAGGCTCTCCGATCTCGGGCGGAATGCTGGGTAGAGGTAGTCCATGGTCCGGTCGGTCGTCGGGCCTGGCGCCTGTCTCGGGATTTAGGTCTGCCGGCGGTAGCGACCAACGCGGTCTATTTTGCCGGGCCCGAGGAATATTCCCGGCACCGGCTGGTTCGGGCCATTGACCTGAACCGGACCTTGAGCACCTTACCCCCGGATGCCGTCGTCAGCCCCGGCCAATGGCTCCAACCGGAGGAGGACATGCGGGCGCATTTCCCCTATTGTCCGGAAGCCATGGCCAATACCGTGACCCTGGCTCGGACCCTGCATTCCCAATGGGACCACTTCAAGCCGGTTTTTCCGTGCTTTGATGATAGGCCGGAGGATCATTTCAGTCGGCTCCTGGCCCTGTGCCGGGAGGGGATCGCCTGGCGGTATGGCCGGACTCGGCCGGATATCGAAAAACGGTTGACTGAAGAAATGGACCTGATCCGGTCCAAAGGATTCGTGGACTATTTCCTGGTCGTGGCCGATATTGTCAAACGGCGCCTGATCCATTGCGGCCGGGGCAGTGCGGCGGCCAGTCTGGTCAGTTACCTGCTGGGCATAACCCACGTGGACCCCATCCGGCACAACCTCCTGTTCGGCCGGTTTTTGAATCCGCAGCGGCAGGACTTCCCGGATATTGATGTGGATTTTCCCTGGGATGAACGGGATGGGCTGTTAGCCGAGATACGGGATCATTACGGCCCGGCCCGGATGGCCATGGTGGCCAATCATATCGGGTTTCAGGCTCGCGGGGCGGTGCGGGAGGTGGCCAAAGTCTATGGCATCCCGGCCAACCGGATCAAAGAAGTGACCAAACGCCTGGGCTGGATCGGGATTCACGGGATTGATCAACGGATCGAAAACCACCCGAAGTTCCAGGACTTCTCGTTGCCCCAGCCCTGGCCGGAAATTCTCCAGTCAGCCGCCGGTCTGGCCGGACTTCCTCGGCATCTATCGGTACACTGCGGCGGGGTTATCCTGGCTCCGGACCGCATCTCCCGGTACGTGCCTGCCCAACGGGCCGCCAAGGGAGTCAACATCATCCAGTGGGAGAAGGATCAGGCCGAAGAGGCCGGTCTGATCAAAATCGATCTCTTGGGGAACCGCTCCCTGGCCGTGATTCGAGACGCCCTAGCCGCGGTGGCGAACCACACGGGACGTAAAATAGATTACGCCCGATTCAATCCTTTAGATGATCCCGCAACGTTACGGCTGCTCAGCCGGGGCGAGTCCATGGGGGTATTTTACGTTGAATCCCCGGCCATGCGGCAATTGCAGCAAAAGACCCGACGGGGTGATTTTGAACACCTGGTGATTCATTCGTCGATTATCCGGCCTGCGGCCAACAGGTATATCAATGAATACATCCGCCGGTTACACGGCGCACCCTACCGACCCCTGCATCCCAGCCTGACCAGGTTGCTCTCCGAAACCTACGGGATCATGGTCTACCAAGAAGATGTGGTCAAGGTAGCCATGGCCATGGCCAGATTTGATTGGGCGGCCGCGGACGGACTCAGGAAAACGCTCAGCAAGAAAGGAAGTGAAAAACTGGCTCAGTACCGGACCCGGTTCTTTGACGGGTGCGCTGGCCGCGGGGTGTCGGCTGAAGTGGCGGCCCAGGTCTGGGATATGATCATTTCATTTGCCGGGTACTCTTTTTGTAAACCTCATTCGGCCTCCTATGCCCTGGTCAGCTTCAAGTCCGCCTATTTGAAGGCCCACTACCCGGCGGAATTCATGGCTGCAGTCATCTCAAACCAGGGAGGATATTACACCACCTCGGCGTACATCTCGGAGGCCCGCCGGATGGGGGTGACCGTTTTGGGACCGGACATCAACGCCAGTGATTGGGCTTACCTGGGCCGGGACCGGACCATTCGGGTGGGGCTGCAGCAACTCAAAGGTATTCGGCAGGAAATTATCGAGTCCATCTTAGCCGAACGTGGCGGCCGGGGGCCGTTCACCGCCCTGGATGATGTGATGGCGCGGGTGAAGCTCTGTCCCGAGGATATCTCGATATTGTCCAAAAGCGGAGCCCTGGATTCCCTGGCGAATGGCTTTAATCGGCCTCAAGTCAGATGGTATTTAGAAGCCCGGCTGGGCCGGGAGACGAAATCAAGGCCTCTCCGTTCCCCGCAGTCCTCTTTTCACCTGACCACACCTCAGACCAGAACACAAGTCCCGCCTCTGCCCGATATATCTCTAGCCCGGAAATGTGCCCAGGAGGTGGACACCCTGGGGTTTGTCCTGTCCGTCCATCCGTTGAAGCTCTTCGAATCATTCTTTAGGAGTTGTGGCCAGGTCATTACTCCTGCGGCCGAGTTGGCCGGAAAAAACGGCCGGCGGGTCACGGTCAAAGGCTGGCCTATTTCCCGAAAAGAAGTGGCTACCCGGGAAGGGGAACCGATGCAATTCTTCTCCTTCGAGGACGAAACGGCTATTTATGAAACCGTGTTCTTCCCCAAGGCCTTTAAACGATTTTGCCAATACCTGGATATGGATCGGCCCCATCTTCTGACCGGCCGGGTCCAAACGGAATACGGGGCGGTCAGCTTAACGGTTGATCGGATAACCCGGGTACCGACGATTGGAACAATGAGTTAGACCTTTCAGGTCATAGCTGGCAGTAGGAATAAAGAGCAGAAAGGATCATTCTTGAGGCGGCTTGAAGTGACCGGCGCCCGGCGATGGTAGCCCTAAACGTTTTGGGTGAGGGAGGAGTCGAGCGATTTGCCGAGCGCCAGTCTGGCCCACTTTGTCATAAATGGGCTGGATAAAGCAAAGGTTTTCTCTTCAGGTGAACAATTGACCGGACGCCTCCGGCGACGGTCGCTCTTCCCGCCCTGATCAATTTATCTGGCCCAGGGGGTGGTCAATGAGCTGGCCCCGAACACCTCCAGCCTGGTCAATTCTCATGGCCCTCGTTGCTTGCCCTGATGAGTGGTTTCGCATCATTCCTCCTTTGAGCACCTTCAGACTACTCACCCCAATCCAAGATCGAAAAATTTGTGCTGCTTCATGCCGTCCTGGGACTGAGGAAACAAAAGAGATGTTGCCCATAAAAGGAAGAAAAGAAGAAAGCAAGAAAACGTGTTGTAAAATAAATCGTGCTTTTTGTTTTTCGTTATTGTATAATCTGTTCGCTGGGAAACGTCGAAGTTGTCTTTCTTTCTAAAACGAAAACAATAAAGCACGAAAGAGCGAACATGAAAACCATTGTTCTTGCTAGCCAAAAGGGAGGGGTGGGCAAAACGACCCTTGCCGCTCACCTGGCCGTTGCCGCCGAAAAAGCAGGTGATGGCCCTTGTGTCCTGATCGACACCGACCCCCAGGCTTCCCTGGCCGAGTGGTGGAATGGCCGCACAGCCGATACGCCCAAGTTTGCTCCCGTGACCCTGAAAGAACTTTCCGACAAGTTGGCCCTCCTGGATGCTGCGGGGTTCACCTATGCCTTCGTCGACACGCCACCGGCCATCACCGAATCTATCCGCACCGTGGTGAAGCTGGCGGACTTTGTTCTGATTCCGACCCGACCCAGCCCTCACGACTTGCGGGCTGTTGGGCACACCGTTGAACTGGCTGTCGATGCTCACCGTC
>JADFXY010000307.1:0-5670 GCA_015233355.1 Deltaproteobacteria bacterium
CCGGCCGGATATTCACCGGACCTTCAAGGTCCCCCTTTTCCCCTTCACCCCGGCCCTGGGGGTGATCCTCTGCGGCTACTTAATGGTCAATCTACCGGCAGCGACCTGGATCCGATTTGTCATTTGGCTGGTCATCGGCCTGGTTATCTATTTCGCTTACGGGTATCGGCACAGCCGGTTGGCGGAGTCTGCGTCGTGATGATGAGGAGCCCGCAACAGTCCGAGGTCTCGGCGCAGAAAGGCAGGTTATGGCGAACAGGTCAAACTAATGGCTCAATTTAAATGAGTTCCTTTCCAAGAACGAACAGGATGGCATTATGAAAAAATGCTATAAATGCCTTAAAGAATTTGAGTCACAGTTTACTTTTTGCCCTCAATGCGGCGGCCTACTTACTGATTATGGAGAGGTCCGGGAAAATGAGCCAGTCGCTACGGACGATAAGGTGATGCAGGAAGGTAAAATCGGGTCACCCGGAGATACCGGAACCTCCGCTGGATCATCTATCATAGACCCGACTGAGGAAATGGAACCCGCCAACACATTAGTTGAGCATGATCGAGCCTCTTCTGTTCATTTTCCAGAGACGCGTTCTGAGGCGAAATCTGAATATCATTTTGATAATCAACAGGAAGAGACTCATCCTACCGCAGACGATGCGGCTGCCGATAATCCGGTAAACTCTAGTCCGTATACGAAAATGCTCAGGAGACGTTACTTACCCCTTATCTCGGCCGCGGTCGCCCTTATATTTTCTATCCCGTTTGGATTTTCCGGTTTATTATTAGCCGGTATGGCCTCAACCTTCTTGAGACCGCGGCCCATATGGGAAACCTGTCGGCTCCTGAAGACGAGGCAATCCAGTTGTCATTACAAAGAAAGAGCTCCGATGAATTAGTTCTGAGTCTCCTAGAGAATGAAATTTTTTGAAGCTCAGAAATCTCTGTCAGGCGGGGCGATTGAGCCCCGTCCTCTGTCAGGGTTTCGCTTCCGTTGCTTTGATTTCTTTTTTGGGGATGGGAGCTTCAAGACTTGCACGTCGGCCGAACCGGACACCGCTGAGGCAATGCTTAAGATAGCATCAGTTTGACCAGGGTAGTTATCGATGTTTGAGATTCTGACACTGCCGTTTCCGGCCACCCAGGCATACACACCTGGAAAACCTCTCAGGGCCAATTCGGCTTCAATGCGGTCTTTCATGGTCGGAACTGCAGCGGGAGCAGAAGGAGCACCGGGTGCAGCATTGGGGGCCGAACCCGGAACCTGGGACGCTGCGTTTGTCCCACTCCCCGGTAAATTGAAATCCGGGTCGACTCTCTTCACTCCAGGAACATTAGATGCGACCCAGACTACTCTCTCAGCCTCTTGATTGTCTTTAACCGGGCCGGATATTTTGAAAACGCCTTCCTCTGTCTTCAGGATATTCATCCCTTTGATCCCATTCCTGGTAAACGCCTGCTCAATACCGCCGGCCACCGGATCACCGGACTGACTCGGCGCGGCCGGTTGAACGGCAGGAGCAACGGATGCGGCATTGGGAGCCGGACCCGGCATCTGGGAAACGGCACCTGCCGTATTATCGGAGAAGTTAAAATCCCGATCTATCCTTTTGACTCCCGGAACACTAGAAGCTACCCACATTACTCTGTCGGATTCTTGACCATCTTTAACCGGCCCGGATATCTTGTAGACTCCTTCCTCCGTCTTCTGAATATTCAATCCGTTAATTGCATTTCTTGCAAATGCCTCTTCAATGCCTTTGGCCACGGGATCACTTGGCCGGCTCTGGGCTGCACTTGCCGTACCTGATGATGCACTAGCCGCCCGAGAAGCTATCGCCGCCTCACTGTCCACCAGGCGAACCAGCTTGGTCCCCAGAAATTTGCCGGTTCCATCAAAATCAAACGCAATTTCGGCCGCACCGGCAATATCACAGGCCCGGCAGCCATTCATCAGAATGAAGTCAAACACAAACCTTTGACCTTCCGGCGGCAATGGTTGCATCCCATTGAACCAGGTTGTCGGCCACAATTCTACTTTGGGAAACCGGGATGCGATGGTCTGGTAGAGACTGTCCTTTTTAATATCAATATCCCTGACATTATCCCAGAGCTGAACGACTTCCGGTGATCCATTAACCAGGATGAACTCAGGGCTGACCGGACTGTTCCACGTGGGACTAATGGTTTCAGCCAGATCGACTCTGCCCATTTTGCGGAATTGACTCATATAAACGGCGTCTGCATCGCCTTTTTGGCTTGATTTCATCATCTTGGTGAAGTTGACGGCCTCGGTGGATGCTCCTTTTTTCTGCATCATTGACGTTATACAGGCCATATCATACCCGCCGGTCCTCATCTGACATTTCTCGTGGATATCCTTCCACGCCCCTTCACCCCCAGGAGGACTCCACACGGCTTGCGGTCCTATTCCAGGAGTAGCGGCAGTAACCGGGAGTGACTTCTGTATTAAGTTCTGAGATGGCGGGTTCTTTACGGGTAGTTGGAAATAAATAACCAGGACGGCCAAACCGATGATCACACCCACAGCAACAGCTATGGGAATCACTGGAAATTTACGCCCACCCTTTGGCAATAGCCTTAGGGAGGCACCACAGTTCTGGCAGAAAACGTATTTGACATCATTCATTGTTTTGCAATTGGGGCATTCTTTGGTGGCTTCTTCATTTTCCGGGACCGCTTGGCAATCCGTAAGGGGGCCACCGCATTGAGGGCAAAACGCAAAATCTGACTCAAAATCTTTAAGGCATTTATAGCATTTTTTCATGATGTCACCCATTTTGATCTCGCAAAGGAGCCCATTTAAGTTAAGCCGTTAGTTTGACCCTCTCGCCATAAGCTGCCGGAGCCAAAAAGTCTTAATAGCTCTCCAGCAGGCGGCGCCGTGTCGCTCAAGTTTCCACGTAAACTTTCATCTTTTGGCCTTGCTCAGTATTCTACTACGCCGGGTTCATAGTCCCGGCCCGTATCAAAGAGATGAGGAATTGGACCAATAAACTCGCTCTCTGGGCCTTCCATGGGAAACTCATTAATCTCTGCTCGGTCGAGCTATCGCTCCCCATCCCGTGTCCGGTTTTTGCTTCCCGCCCCATCCGTGGTCCGGGTGTCGTTTCGGGCCCCACCCCTTGTCCGGGTTTCGCTTCTGGGGTTTCGGGTCCTGCTCTTGGGGTGGGAGGTTCAAGACTTGCACATCAGCCGAACCTGACACCGTTGACGCAACGCTTAAGATAACTTCAGTTTGCCCAGGGTATTTATCAGTGCCTGAGATTCTGACACTGCCGTTTCCGGCCACCCAGGCGATCAGACCTGGAAAACCTCTGTTGGCCAATTCACTTTCAATGCGGCCTTTCATGGTCGGCACCGGGGCGGGGACGGAAGAAGCAACAGGTGCTGCCACATTGGAGACCGGGCTTGGAACCTGGGAAGCAGTGCTTGTCCTATTCCCTGGGAATTTGAAATCCGGGTCGACCCGTTTCACTCCAGGAACACTAGACGCGATCCAGACTATCCTATCGGCTTCTTGACTGTCTTTAACAGTGCCGGATATCTTGTAGACGCCTTCCTGCGTCTTCAGGATATTTAATCCATTGATTGCATTACTAATAAATGCCTGTTCAATACTGCCGGCCACAGTATCGCCCGATTTAACCGGGTCCGTCTTAACCGGTTCAGCCGCAGGCCCACTTGGAATTCCTTTATTGGCCGGTTCACCGGGTTTAACCGGCTCGGCCTTTACCTGTTCAGTCAATGATTGAGACGTAATCGCCGCCACACGTTCGACCAGGCGGACGAGCTTAGCGCCGATAAATTTGCCGGACCCATCAAAATCAAACGCAATTTCAGCGGCACCGGCAATATCGCAGGACCGGCAGCCATCCAAGAGAAGGAAACTAAACACAAAGCTCTGGCCTTCGGGCTGCAATGGCAGCATCCCAATGAACCCCGTCCTTGGCCACATTTCTAATTTGGGAAATTTCTTGGCAATGGTCCGGTAGAGACTATCCTTTGTGATATCAATATTCTTGGCATTCTCCCAGAGATGTACTACTCCTGGTGAGCCATTTACCAAGATGAACCCAGGGCCAATAGGACTATCCCTCGTGGGGCCAACGGTTTCAGCCAGATCTACTTTGCCCATTTTGCGAAATTGCCTTAGATAGACAGCATCTGAGTCGCTTTTCTGTTGTAACTTCATCATCTTGGTGAAGCCGATAGCCTCTGCCGATGCTCCGAGCTTTTGCATCATTGACTCTATGCAACTAATATCGTACCCACCGCTTCTCATCTGACATTTCTCGTGGATATCCCTCCATGTCTCTTCGCCTCCCGGAGGATTCCACACCGCCTGCGGTCCTATCTTAGGCGTAGCCGCACCCAATGAAGACGAATTCTGTGCTGTTTTATGAGGCCAGGTTATGATAAAATGAAAAAAAATAGCCAGGACGACAAAATAAATAGAAACTCCCATTGCCACCGGGAAGGGAATCACTGGTAATTTGCGCCCATTCTTTAATAGTAGAGTAGAAACAGAGTTAGACAACAAGAAGCCAAATGCGAAAGAGGCCATACCGGCTAATAATAAACCGGAAAATCCAAACGGGATAGAAAATATAAGGGCGACCGCGGCCGAGATAAGGGGTAAGTAACGTCTCCTGAGCATTTTCGTATACGCGCCTATGACTGACGGTTCAGGGGCGGTTCCGGTCTCCCTCGGCGGCTCAATTTTGCCTTCAAGTTGCACCTCACCGTCCTTAACGGCTGCTTCGTTTTCCCGGACCCCTTCATAATCCGTAAGTAGGCCACCGCATTGAGGGCAAAAAGTAAACTGTGACTCAAATTCTTTAAGGCATTTAGAGCATTTTTTCATAATGCCATCCTGTTCGTTCTTGGAAAGGAACTCATTTAAATTGAGCCATTAGTTTGACCTGTTCGCCATAAACTGCCTTTCCGCGCCGAGACTTCGAACTCTTGCGGGCTCCTCATCATCACGACGCAGAGTCCGCCAACCGGCTGTGCCGATACCCGTAGGCGAAATAGATAACCAGGCCGATGACCAGCCAAATGACAAATCGGATCCAGGTCGCTGCCGGTAGATTGATCATTAAGTAGCCGCAAAGAATCACTCCCAGGGCCGGGGTGAAGGGGAAAAGGGGGACCTTGAAGGTTCGGTGAATATCAGGCCGGGTGTAACGTAAGACAATGACGCCCAGGCTGACGATCACGAAGGCGAACAAGGTCCCGATGGCCGATAGTTCCGCCACCAGGTGGATCGGCAACAACGACGCGCCCACCGCGGTAAGGGCTCCGGTAATGATCGTCGTCAGGTATGGTGTCCGGTAGCGCGAGTGAACCGCGGCCAGGCTTCTCGGAAGCAGCCCGTCTCGCGACATGGAGAAAAATATCCGGGGTTGCCCCACCAACAGAACCAACAGCACACTGGTAATTCCAATCGTCGCCCCAAGGCTGACCAGGGATGAGACCCAGGGCATGCCGATATAATTCAACGCCACGGCAATGGGATCGGCCACATTTAGCTTAGTGTACGAAATGACCCCGGTCAGCACGGCCGCCACCGCCAAATACAGAATGGTGGACACCAGCAAAGAACCAAGGATTCCGATGGGCATATCCCGTTGCGGGTTGACCGCCTCC
>JADFXY010000308.1:0-5630 GCA_015233355.1 Deltaproteobacteria bacterium
CCGGCGGCCATCGTCCGAGATCTCATCGCCGGGATGACGGATAAGTATTTCATCAACCAGTACAACCGCATATTCATCCCACAGCCGATCACGCGCAACATCTAAAGAGCATGTTGCATGTTACTGGTTGCATGTTGCTGGTTATATCTCGACCGGTCATAATTGCCCTATATCGAGCAGGCACACGGCAAACACGCTCTAAGATTTCATGCCACCGCAACCAGCACAACATGTAACGAGCAACCTGCAACAGGTAACACGTAACACGCAACCAGGAGTTATCCAGATGAAAATCAGACCTGCCGTGAAAGTCACACCCCGAGTGAGGTCGGCGATACCAGGTTTATTCCTTATCGCCCTGTGGCTGCAGCTTACCGGCGGGTTGGCCTGCTCCGCGGATAACCCCTTCAAACAGGCATACCCTTTTGATACCGCGGTCCTCTCTTATGTCTCAATGGGCAGTCAAAAGGGATCATCCACGGTCTATGTTAGAGGTGGTCTAAAATGCAAACAGACCAACACCTCCGGACAAATTATGGGCGTGGACACTGCCATGCGGGAGCTGGAGATCACCACCCCTCAATATATTTATTACATTGACTTAAAGGAAAAAAAGGGGACCAGATGGGACAACCCCAGCCGCATTCTGGTAGAAGAATATGAAAAGCTCACCCCGAAAGAAAAGGCCCAGGTGGCCGAGTATGTCAAAAAGCATGGCCATCATCTGGTGGCGCTGCTGGGCGGGGGAAATCCCAAGACCTATGAAGGTATCTTGATGGGCCGCCCCTGCCTGGTCATCGACTCGGGGAACATTAAGAGTTGGATCTGGAAAGGAACTGACCTGGCTCTTCGGACCGAGGGAACTATCCTGGGCCTCAAAACGGTCAACGCGGTCACCAAAATCGATGAGAACATCGACATCCCCTCAACCCGGTTCGTGGTGCCCGAGGATATGGATATCCAGTATGACAAAGACGCCTCCCAGGTCTCACGCCAGTTGGCCAAAACAATGCTGGACAACATGAAAAATCCAAAAGCGGCCGGTCCCGACCCTGGAGTCGCCCAGAACCCGTCGTCCTGCCCGGAAGCTCAAGCCAATCCCCGTGACTCTTATCAGGATTTCCCGGAAAACAAAGAACAAGTGGAAATGATGCGCAAGCAATTAGAAAAGGCCAAGAAATGGCAGTTCGGCATCTCCGGCCCCGTCTCGCCCCCAACAAATATTGACTAACCGATCATCGCCGCCGCATAAACACATGTTCCAGCAACAGGACAAAAATAATCCCCAGGATCAAACCATTACCCATAATGGGGCTCAAGTAGGCTGGAATCTTGGTCAGGAACTCCTTTGAAAAAATAGAGACCAGCGTCCCCAGAATAACCGGAATTCCGGTGACCATGTAATCCCGGGGAGTAAAAGCCCGGCCGGACCGGGCAAAGATGCTGATCCCGGCCCCCATTTGCGCGGCCAACCCGGTGACCAGCACCGCACCCACCACCGGGGTCGGAATAATGGCCAGGACAGCCGTCAGTTTTTGGGTAAAGGCCAGGATAATAAACATCACCCCGCACACCGTCAGAGCGTATCTGGTGCCCACCCTGGTCATCAAAACGATACCCGGAGACAACGAATAACTAACCGTCCCGGTCACGCCCAATAGCCCGGCCAGGATACTCCCTACCCCACATCCCGCCATACCCCGATCGATCCTGCCCTCCATATCTCCATTTCCGACCACCTGCCCGATGGCATACAGGCTGCCCAGTTGATTCACCACCAGGGCCAGATAGGCCAGAAGAAAAGAGGCCATCACCGGGAGAGAGAAAACCGGCCGCGGTCCCCAAAAAGGATCAGGAGAAGAAAACCAGGCCGTGGCCAGGAACTTCGATGAATCCAGCCGACCCATCAATCCAAAGATGAGGCAGCCGAAGATGATCCCCCAAAGCAGAGAAAGACTGGCCCAAAACCCCTTAAACCAATAGGAAAAAATGGCCGTGCCGAAGATCACCGCCACCGACAGGGCGAAGATCACCGGGTCGCCCTGGGGTGTCTGCGGGGTTTTACCGGTCAGGACCGGGACCATGAAAGGCAGTAGAGTGAAGGCGATCAGCAGCAGGATCACCCCGATAACATTATCTGTAAACAGGTGATTGAGTTTCCGGATCCAGCCGAAAAAACCACACACCGCCAGCAAGACTCCGCCGGCCAACATTCCACCTTCCAGGGCGGCCAGTCCATGGGTGGCCAAGGTCCCGAAACACAACAAAATGACCGTGGACGGCCCGTCCATCAGCGGATAGCGGTGACCCCACAAGGTCTGGATAATCATCACCACGCCGGAGACAATCATCACCCGCTGGAAAAAGGCCACCCTGACCGGTAAAGACATGCCCAGCAGCTCCGCGGCCATCACGGTAGAAACGGTGATCAACGGCAGAAACAAGACCAACCACTGGAGGCCATAGATCAACAATCGGCCTAATGGAGGACGGTCGTCCACCTGGTAGAGGAGAAGGTCGGCGGGTAGAATGGCGGCCATATTTGGTTTCAGGTTGCTGGGTACTGGTTGCTTGTTGCCGGTTACGGATTGCGGGCCGGGATGTCCAACGAACCGGACTACCACAATCTGAAGACCTTTTTGCCTTCCCGCAATTCGGCTCTGATCTTTTCCATATGCCGCAAGGCGGCCATATCCCGTTCCAGGTCCATCGGGCTGATTTGCATCCGTTCAGACAGATTACTTAAATCCACGCCGCCGGTTTCTTTGAGAATGGACAGGATTTGGGTCTGGGGCTGAGTGAGTTCGTGGCTCCCCTGCCCTTTCAACAGATTCTTGGCCGAATGAACGGCCCAGGGGTCACAGGTCCGGGTTGGGGAAAGAGCGCTCATGTAGCAATCCTCACAAAGAGTCCGCCCGTGTATTTCCCTGGCTTCCGTTTCTTCAATCGTCTCCTGACATTTGGCGCATTGCATGTTATCACCTCCGCAATTTATTCTTGACCGGTAATCTCAGCCCAATCCGCTTTGACCAGGGCGACCAGTTCTTTGTTCCAGTCATATTCGATTTTCATCCCGGCCCAGTTGGGTCGGCCGATAATCTTCTGCATCAATAGACCATCGTCGTCAAACCACCGGGGCATGGCTCCGCCGAAGAAATAACCCTGCCGCCGGAGTTCCGCCACGGTCTTGCCCACCCACGGCCAGGATAGCTTTAACCAGACCTGGATGACCACCATCCCCAGGTTACGGGCGGCATCCTCTTCCCGGATCAGAGCAGCCGCGAAATCAGCCCCGGCCTCGAACACGGCCAGCCGAGCCACCTGGGCGAAATCAAAAACCTGAGTCTTGATATTCGTTCCGACGTCATCAGGCAGGTTTTCATCTGATGGGGTGAAACTTCGTTCATCGTCTAATCGGCTGTAAATCGACCGTATTTGTTTCTCATAAACAGCCGGCAAATAAATGAGTTGGGGCCGGGGTTTTCTGATTATAAAACCCATGAAGGCCGAGACACGGCCAGCAGCACTTTTTTCTTTCTCATAAGCCGCGGCCGGCATCAGGTCCACTTCCAAGGCACAGGAGATGTTTTTCAGCCTGTTCGCCACCCTCTGGGTAAAGACATGGTTACAAACAGATTCACCCATGACGGCCGACACCCCGAATTTTTCAGCCGCGGTAACACAGTTGTGAGTAACCAGTTGGGTGAGGATACCGTGCCCACCGCGATAGTCCGGCAGAACCGCCCCCGCCCCGGATTCATAGATACCCTCCCAGGGGCCGCTGATGAACATGGCCGTATGCCCGACAACATCGCCTTTGGGTGTCCGAGCCACTGTGGAGATGGTCCGGTGATTGGCATTTTCTTGAATCAAGCGTTCCGGTTGAATGAATGTTTTGATTGGATATTCGCGACCGTAGACGGTTAGAAATAAGTTGGCCACACCCGCGGCATCTTCCGGCCGAAAGAAATCCACTTCCCAGGTCTGCCCTGGTTCGATGAGCATACTCTCCTGCGTTGGCGGATGCATGGCTTTCTCCTTACCGCTTCCAAACGGTATTTATAGTGCAATTATATCATGTTAAAAAAGTTATGTCAAATCCAAATAAAATAGGCGGGTACTCTTACGAGCCCTGCCTACTTGAATGTTTATTTCAGACGGGTCAGGTTTAATTATTCTGAGCCAAGAAGGCCAACAACGCCTGGGCGGTGGCCCCGGGATTGTCCCCTTGGAACCCATGCCTGGCTGCGGGAATAATCACGCTGGCCGTGGTCTTGGGCAAGCAATTGAGCAGGGCCTCGTTAACGTACCGGAAGTACGGGGCGGTGACCTGGCCGGTGATGACCAGGGCGGGGACGCTGAGTGATCCTATTTGGTCACATGCTATCGGAGAGGCGTTGTTAACGCTGTCAGATAAAAACGGCAGCATCTTGGCGTTATCGATGAGGGTTTGCTGCCCGATTAGGGGTAATTTCTGGAAGAGTTTCGGGTCATTAAAGATCGCGTTTATGGCTATCATGGCGGCCGTCCTGTCGTCCCCGGCCCTTTCCACGACTGCCGCTTTTCCGATGCCGGCAAACATCTCAACCCCGGCCGCCTTACCCTCAGCCGCAGTAGGCGGGATCAAGACCCCTTCTCCGAGTACAACTGTCTTCAGTAGTTCCGGGTACTTGAGCGCGATGCGACCGGCTATGGCCCCGCCGTAGGAGTGACCGACTAGATGGACCTTGCCCGCGTTCAGTCCTCGGATAAACTGGGCCACGTCCTCCACGTGTTGCGCCATGTTGTACTTTTCACCCTTATCGGTCCAGGGGTTAGGATAATGGTAACGCAGGCTCAAGGCCACGAATCGATAATGTTCGGAGATTACGGGACGAATTAGTTCCCAGCGGCGATAATCGCTAAGCGCACCGTGGACAAAAACAACGGTATCGCCCGTCCCTTGCTCAACATAAGCCATTTGCGCGCCGTTCACGTTCATCTGCTTGGCCATAACGCGCGGCGTAGGAGAATGTGCGACGCCTTGACATCCGGAAATCAGGATCGTCAGAATCAACGCGGCGACAAGTCTTAATTTCATGGGCTCTCCTTTTCAGATGTGGGATTAACTTGCTAATTGGGTAGTCTCAGCCGTTGGATCGCTCATATCATCATCCTAAAATATTGTCAAGAATATTATGCACATTGGTCATGTTGCCTCGCAGATTACTGAGACTATCAAAGTCATGCCATCTGCCTGCGAGTGCGGAAATGACCGTTTTGATCCGGACTTGATGGTTCCATTATATACCCTTCAGGAGATCGAACTACCCGAAGTTAAAATGGAGGTAACCCACTTCGTTCTCCATCAAGCCTTTTGCCGCCAATGCGGAAAGATCGTTAAAGCTACTCTCCCGAAAGGTCACCACACCGGTTATGGGCCAAGGTTCAGCGCCTGTGTGGCCGAAATAATCGGATTCCGGCCCGGGAGCCGTCCCTATCCCCAATCCACAGATTACCCGGATAAACGCAGATCCCAAAAACCCACGTGATTTTCTAATCGGCGTTACTCTGCGAAATCTGCGGATTAAACATGTATAGGTAGAACATCATCTCTCCATCTTATCTGCTGATATTGATCTGTAGCAGCC
>JADFXY010000309.1:0-5575 GCA_015233355.1 Deltaproteobacteria bacterium
GGCTGTGGGAAGTGAAGATATAGACATGGACCGGGCCGACATTGTATTTGATGACCTGGAATTTCGACTCGATGAAACCCTTGGGATGTACGCCCGGTATATGAGTGGAGATTGGAACCAGGCGGCGGCACCGGCCCCTGGTGTTTGACGCTCCGGCAGGGAATGAAGGTCATGCCGGACGATAACCGGTGTGGCCTTTTTTTTTATGTTCTATGCTTGATGAATATGAAGAGAGACGCTATTATCCCGGCATGAAAGAAATACACGACCATAGCCCTAAAAAGCTGTGGCCACCAATCAACCACGCCCTGGAAAGCAAACGGTTGAGAGATGGCCAAAAAGCTTTTGTGTGGTTTAGCCGCCTACACAGAAGAGATTATAATCCAGCAATCACCCGCTGTCAATAATCTTCCGCTTTTTGCCGCTTCAAAAAACTCACCGATGCTTCCAGGTTTAAACCAACACCCGGAGGCCCCATGTCAACAAATTCCGCAATCGACACCAATTTCTGGAACTCCATTCAAAATACGGCCCTGACATTACCGGCCCGAGTAGTCCTTGCTGCAATCCGCTTTCGGAGTCATGCCAGCGGTTATTGTTGGCCACGTCAATCTGTACTGGCCGGTTGGTGCGGGTTATCTCTTGGCCAGGTAAAGAGGGCGATTAAAGAGCTACGGGAAGCCGGGTTGATCATGGTCAAGTCCCGAGGTTTCCTTAGAGGTCTTGAATATTACCCGGTCCTGGAGCCACAAAACAGCCCGTGTGGGGCTCAAGATTCCGACATAGCCGGGCAATCGCCCATTCAGGAAGCCATAGAGGCCCCTTACCGTCGTCCAGATCCGCACGTCGGCCAGGATGCCCGGCAGGAGGTCACCAGCGACCCCATGAGGTCTACCAGCGAACTCGAAACGGCGGTTCAAGGTTCGCCAGTGACCTACATAAAAGAAAACGTCCTTATAAGAAAAAAACAAACAGGCACCAAAACCATCCCGGCAGATCCACCGGTCACGTCGTCTGTCTCTATTTCCAACTTTGAAGAACTAAAAATCTGGTCCGGTCACACCTGTCTGAGATGCGGCACCAAAGACCAACCTCTGAACCCGGTCATGGTCGAGTACGCCCGAGGCCGGGAAGACATCGGAAACCTGATGCCTCTTTGCGACAAGTGTGCTTCAAAGGTCACCGGAGATTACCAGGGCATTGACCGACCTGACTTCCGGGTAAAGTTTGCCCAGGCCCACGGCTTGCCCTGGCCAAGTTGCTTCGGCCCGGACCCAGCAGATAAAGCAGCGGAAGAGGCTGAATCTTTGATTTCTCAGCTACCAGCCAAAGCCCGAACGTGGGTCTTGAGCAAGAAAGATCAACTTCCACTTATTCTGCCCGTGGTCAAAAGCTTACTGAAAAAGCTTCACCTGGTGACGAACCCGGTCGGCTACCTGATTAACGGCTGGCGGAATCAATTGAAAGAGGCGACGGCTTAATGTTTCTTTCAAAAGAGCCACCCATTGAAGGCAGGGACAACAAAACAATAAACTTGCGGGGGTGGACTTTCTATGACCAATGGTGCGCAAAGCATGGTGGACGGCACGAGGGGAAAAGACCCAGGGTAAAATTACGGGCATTAAAAGACGAGCAGGGAGATTATCAAGAAATATTCATTGATTTAATCCGAACTCATTTCAAAAATAAAGATTTCGCCGACATAGCTAGACGGCTTCGGCTCTTGCCCTGCGTCAAAGATTTGTTGGAAAATTCTGAAGATGCGCCGGAGGTCAAAGAGGAAGGGAGGCAAAGAAAATATATCTTCAGGGGGATGGCCCCAGATGGAGAAAAGTTCATCGTTTTTATCCAGGAAAAGAAAAACCGGTTGGCTCTATTGACGTTTTACCCGAGCCACAAATAAAAAAGACCCCACACTATCGGGCTATGCTTTCGGCCAAAAGGGATGTTAATAGAGTCTTTCCCTTTACCTACTAGCGTTATAACGTCCAGTACGGAGCGCTTATGTCTCCAGTGCGAGGGTCTAATAGAATGATAACGCTTTTTTGAATCTTTGTCAATTTGATTCGGTGGGATGAGGACCAGGCGGGAAGAGATGGGGCTGGCTGGAGCGACGGCAGAACATTGGAGATGATATGAGTTTTTATCTTGGTCTGGAGCTGATGAGACTGTGGGGGATTAAAGACGTTGAGCTTCTCGGTTTCATGCGGGAAGGACTTCAAGCCTACGACCCCCGAGGCCGACGTGTTGTTAGCTATGAATCACCTAAGCACCAGGAAATGTTTGATTATTGTTTATTTAGCTTTCATCTCTCGAAAAACCCAAAAGAGGCAATGGTTCAATTGAAGGAGATCCGAACTTTTGTCTTTATGGGCAATGATATTCGATGTTTTGCAGAAGAACATGGGATTGCTTCGCCACCGGGACGAACACACACGGAACCGGAGCCATTGCCCGAAGTGACGGTTGAGACCGAAAATCCAACCCAGAAAATATTCCGGCAACGGCTGGCTTGCAGAAAAATTGCCAAACAGCTTTGGGCGGCTGATCCGGCGATTTCGATTTCCAAAATGGTTGATAGGCCGGAAATTGCCGAAGCGGCTGATGGGCGATCCTACTCTATCCGGTACGCTTGGGTCAGGGATCTTCGCCCACCACGGACAGATGGACGCTGGAAGAAATAGACGGGGGGATAAGAGCCGGAACGGTCAAAAAAGGAGGGGGAAGATTTTTTCATGCAATATATTGTGGCTCAAACGGTATATCAAACATAACGCTGGTGAAAGATGTTAAAAATTGCGTTGACAAACACTGCAACCGTATGATATATTGTATATATAAGGAAAATATTTCAGAATCAGTAATAATTTAAAAAACCGCCGGTGCTTGCAACACCAGCGGTTAATGAGAAAAGAGTTGTCACCGGGACGGTATCCTTTCCCTCTTTGCCTTGGTTTAGGATTACTTTCCTCAAATGATACCAAAAACGATTAGAAATGTCAATGTCATATTGACTATTTTAGTCGCCTACCTCATTTTTCATTATCCGTTCAAGTGTTGCCAATCCGGCGAATTTACTAAACAAAATTCAAAAGGAAAGGAACACTCATGTCAGAAAAAAACCCACAAACGATTACAGTCAATGAGACGATCAGCCAGCTATTAAACACAAAACAAGCCGTTAAATATTTGGGCGGTATCGTTTCAGCCGAAAGACTTCTACAACGAAGAAGACTCTATCCCACCAATCCCAAATACAGAAAAATCGGCGGCCAGGTTTTTTATCTTCGATCTGATTTGGACGATTACGTCAACGGTCAACCCACCATGAAGGACTCCGTGCGGCCGGAGGTGGTGACCGATGGCGAATAGTTCAAAATTCGATTTTAACCAGGAAAAACAGCAACGAACCCAACCAGAGCAATCCCAGGGGGCAGACCAGGCCCCGATAGACGACGAAGATTTTGAGCGAGAGGCAACGGAACAGGAGGAGCGAGCTATACAGGGCCGGGAAAAATACCAGCCAAATAAAAAAGAAAATAACGTCACAACTGAATTTCCACCTCTCAAAGCATCTTGGACGAGTTTAAAAGACAACCTGACATTAAGGCCTCCATCCCCGGAATGGCTCTGTGACGAGCTAATTCGACTCGGAGACGTAGGCATGATCGCCGCGGCCGGAGGAACTGGAAAATCGTTTCTTGTATTTCAGCTTGGAGCAGCCCTGGCCCGAGGTGAGAAATTCGGGATCTTTGTTCCGGTCGGGAAAATCCCGACGCTGATTTTGTTCGCCGAAGATAATCAAAACATCGTCAACGAACGAGGATGGGTAATCAAAGGCGATCGAGATTTCCCGGAAGGTCTGCACGTAGCGTCTATTTGCGGAGAAGTCGGGCCGATTCTTGAACTCAAAAATGGGAACCCGGCCCGGTCACAATGGTTCGGCTGGTTGGACCAGACAATCGAAAACCACCCAGACATTAAATGTTTGATTTTAGACCCTAAGTCCCGGCTATTTGGTTTGTCTGAAAACGACAATGGTCATAACACCGAATTTGTGGCGGCGCTAGAGTACCTGGCCAAGAAATATCATATAACCATTCTGTTCACCCACCACACGTCGAAATTGGCGAATTCCAAAGATGGTTCCACCCAAGGAATGAGCCGGGGCGGGTCTTCCTTGGAAGACGGTGTGCGATTTGCAGCCGGAATGACGCCCATGAGCGAAAAAGAGGCCAGGGCCTTAGGAGTCGTTCATTCTGATTATATTACACTAAGCGTCTATAAGCTTAACTATGCCAAAAACCCAGGGAAAGCTTACTTTCAGCGTGGTGAAAACGGCGTTCTCATTCCGACCAACATCAAGTCAGACCACTTCTGGAATCTTGGGAAAACCCTGGCCGAGATTCTAAAGGCAGACGGCGGCAATTATTCCCGAAGGGATCTGACTCAAGATAAAAAGCATTGTAAAAACGTCTGGATAGGAATGGAAGAGCAATTTTCACAGACATTAAGATTGGCTGATATGGCCTCGGCCATAGATGCTGGAACCAAAGCCGGTCTTTTGATGGAAGTTCCCGGCGAACGGCCCGGCCCCGGAGTGATAAAAAAAGTACTAAAGATTCGCTCCGATATCCTTTTACCTGGCGAAACCCGGTCCGATGATTCGTGTGTGTGGATGGATGGTGCCGAGGATACCATACCAGTTCAGTAGGTTTTTAATTCGTGGATTCGGTAATTCGTTTTAATCCGGGATTTTTTGTCTCCACGGATTATAACTTGCTGAATAAAAAGAAAGAAATGGAAAATCTAATTCGTTTTCCCGGATTAGACTCTCCCCGTAATTTAACCTACTGAATTTATAGTATGAATTAATTCGTGGAATCCGTTCTCCTACGGAGAGAAAAAAAGCCGCCGGAATTACCGGCGACCTTTTATCTCCACTCTCCGATAGGAGCCGGACCAAATAGGACAAAAAACAAAATGATCGACACCATAACTCTAAAAAAGAGCATAAAAATTGAAGCTATAGCTCAAAAATTGGGAATTCCACTACACGGCGATTGTCCGACCGCCCACGGCAGTCAAGACCACAATTGCTTCCATGTGGACACTAAAAACGGCCTATTCCATTGTTTTAGTTGTGGAATAGGAGGCGATGGAATCAAGCTGGTGATGCTGACTCACGGGTGCAGCTTTAGGGATGCTGTGTCCTGGATAGTCAACTCATTTGATTTGCAGGATATTCCTTCTTTATCCAGCAGCAGTTACCCGGCCCACCGGCGGCAATCCGGCAATGCGGCGAATTCCGGGCAATCCGGGGAATCCATAATCCCCGAATTAAAAACCCTGGAAATTCCATCGAATGTCTGGATCAGGTGGGCGGCGGATCTACAACGCCGAGCGGCTGAGACTTTATTCGCTCCGTCGGCTGGCGTTTTCCAACAGTATTTGGAGAACCGTGGAATTATCCAAGAGAGTGCAGTGCGGTTCGGTCTGGGATGCCTCTTCAATAACGAATTCTACGCACGACAGGACATCGGGCTTGAGGACACCGGCAAGAAGCTTTGCGTAC
>JADFXY010000030.1:0-400 GCA_015233355.1 Deltaproteobacteria bacterium
TCTGAAAGGTGGCCGTGTCCGACCAACTCGCGCCGTTATTACTGACGAAGCTGACTCCGGCCGGACCGGGGAGATGGTTGCCGTCAAAATAAAAGCCGTAGCTGTCTCCGCCGGGGGTGGAGGTCTTGACCTGGACAACGAAACTGCCGCCGGAGGGCAGAGTGATCGGGGTGTCCAATTCTACCGAGTAAAAGCCGGAATGGCTGAAGCTGCCCGTTTTAGTCACGCCCAGTTGGTTAGATGGCGCCGCGGCCGGACCGTTCCAGGTGCTGAACACCTTAATCTCGTAAGTCGAGTTTGGTTTACTGGTCTCGAATTCCACCCGTCGCAACGTCTCATCCTGGCCGGCCGTGAAAATCACCGCGGCGTAAGCAGTGTTCGTCCAGCCATACGAAAAGCC
>JADFXY010000030.1:511-20595 GCA_015233355.1 Deltaproteobacteria bacterium
ATCCCGGTCACTCGCTGTTGATAACCCATCCAGAAATATCCGGCGTCGCCCCAGCCCGTGCCCCAGGAGTTTTTGATCAACCAGGCGCCCGGCGGGCATGATCCTTTACCCGGTTTTGTATCATCCCACCCGACGATGGCCACCAAGTGATCCGTATCCTGATCATTTGAACCGCAAACCGCGGGGCCGCCCGGAACGTAATTCATGCCCGTTGAATAAATGGCGGCGATGACCGGGGCGCGATAGGTGGTCAGGGCATATTTGATGTCATCATTGGCAGCCATGGTTCCGGCACTGATGGTTCGCATTTCGGCTGGAAGGGCTTGAACGGGACATGAGGTCTTGCAATTGGTATTCTGATTGGTGTCATACGGGTCGCAAGATTCATTAACGGCGCCGTTGGTCGTCAGGTAGGCCGTGGCATTTAAGGCGTTACCAGGCTCTTGGCACCGATCTCCTCCGGATGGAATATCCTGGTAACAATTCTTGACGTTTTGCTCCGAATAATCGGGATTAGCCGCGCCGTTTGCAACATCGTTGACCTTGCCTTCCAGGCTGGCTATAGAGGCGAATATCCAGCAGACGCCGCAGGGATCCTGATTCTTAACGGGAGTGATGTAGGGCAATTTGAAGCTGCCCGGATACTCTCGGGGGGCCGAGCGTTTTTCTGAGGCGTAATTATAGCCGGCCTTGGGGACCGATTCCGATAAATCAAAGGGGGGTGGGGCAAAGCCTCGGCCATGTGTACCGGTTGAGGCGATTTCCCCACGAGTCACCGGCATGGTTACTTTTACTTTTTCTTCGGCCGGCCCCGAGGCGGCTGCCAGACAGGTTAAGGAAAAACAAAGAGTCAGGATCAAAATGAATTTGCGCACGGTTATCTCCCTGCTTCGGGTTGCGTGTTACGGGGTGTTATTAATTGGTGGGGAGCCTTGCTCTGGTCGTCCTTCGGGTGATGATTTCATTTCTTGTTTGAGGCCACCCGCGGGAGGAGTCCCGGGCTGAGGATTGACCCCCGGGGAATGCGGCCGGTCCAAGGAGTAATCATAGCCTTTTTTAGGCACGGATTCCGATAAATCCCAGGGGGGTGGTTCAAATCCCAAGTGGTGGCCTTCCGGCCCTGCCTGATTTGGTTTTGACCGGTCAACGGGTTTGGACACCTTAAGCTCTTCTTCCGCAAACAAAATAGCCGGCCACAGAAGAGTGAGCAAAATTATCGCTAAGACGCGGTTATCCATGATTTGCCTCCGACTTGTCGGTATTTTTTTATTGAAAAATGAGACGGATTATACCCCATACTTTGGTATTTGGTAAGAGTTTTTTAAGTTGGGGCGATATTTTTGGGATTTTGTCACCTGAATAAGGATAAAGTCGGGGGAGCGAGGGTCGAGGTAGATAGGTATGATCCGGCGAAGATAAGGATTAAGGATAAGAAGATGCGAGTGAGTGCGAGTGAGAAGGATGCACCCGGGGCGGGAGCCCCAGGTGATGAGATGTTCTAAGACTACCTGCTGGCGCGTTTGGATGCTTTTAAGGGGTTGAGCTTGGTTTTAACTTCCTGGACGGCGATCTTGACATGAGTGGCCATGTTGCAATGTCCGCTTTTCCATTTGACCGCGGGTTCGGGGAAGATGGTGCAATAGCGTCCAGACGGGAATTCCTTTATCTTGTCACATCCTTCACACTTATCGATGATCGGATGGCAGGCGCCTTGATTAAAGGTACAGCCTTTCTTGGACATGAAGGAGCAATTGATACCTTCCTTGACGGTATCACAAATCATTTGAAACACCTCCTTTTACAATTCATCAGACAGGTCCGGCTAGGTTGCTCATTTGAATTCAGTAAATTTTTCTATTCTATTGTTGGACGTAAATAAAATCAACAAAAAAATGAGACGAAAGCAATGTATGATGGCAACAGAAAGTTATTACTATGATATTTATGGGCAACCATGGTTGATTATTTTTCCTTGACGATTTCTGCAGCATCCCGACCCACCTTTGGTGTGTGCCGCTGCAGCTCCTGCCGAGGGCCGTCGGGACACGGAGGCAGCTTGGGCCGCCAACTCATCTCTTGCGATGACCGCTTATTTCTGGTATATATAACCCTAACAGGAAGTATGTTTAGAACTGGTTCTGCAACTGCGCGGCGTATGAGTCGAACCTTGGCTGAACAAAGATGTTTCATCCAGCCCATATCCGGGATAAACGTTACTTAAATTTATGACTTCGGGCAGCTCCGGTCTGTTCGGTGGTACCTGGGCCAAACAGCCGCGGCATCTCCATCGCAAGGAGAAGACATGGACAGCATAAGAAGAATTCTGAACGAGTTAACCGGCGAAATGATCGAACTGCAGAGAGGTCTGACCGGTATTCCGGCTTTGGGCCCGGAAAGCGGCGGCCAGGGGGAAAAGGAAAAGGCCGATTTTTTGGCCGAATGGGTCGGCCGGCTAGCCCCGGACAGCCTGGACGTGATCAATGCCCCGGATGACCGCGTCGCCTGCGGTTATCGACCTAATCTGGTGGCGCAGTGGAAGGGCCGGAAACCCGGTCCTAAAACCTGGATTCTGACCCATACCGACGTGGTCCCGCCGGGCGGGATGGATCTCTGGGAAACGGATCCCTATACCCTGATGGTTAAGGATGGACGGATCTATGGCCGGGGGGTGGAAGATAATCAACATGCGCTGGTCTCCTCATTGTTTGCGGTCCGGGCCATCCGGCAGGCGGGGTTGACTTTACCCCGGGATGTGGGATTGGTTTTTGTGGCGGATGAGGAAACCGGGAGTGCCTTGGGCCTAAGATATGTGCTGGAGCATCACCGGGAACTGTTCGACCCGGCAGACTTGATTCTGGTCCCTGATGGAGGGAATGAAGAGGGCACGGGAATAGAGATCTCAGAGAAGAGTCTGTTGCAATTGAAATTTACAGTGACCGGAAAACAGTGCCATGCCTCCACCCCGGACAAAGGCAACAATTCACTGCGGGCCGTCGGCCATATGATTGTGGAACTGGATCGGCTACATGAATTGTTTGGGGCTGCAGACGAGTTGTTCAAACCGGCCGTGTCCACCTTCGAACCAACCAAAATAGAAGCTAATGTCCCAAATATCAACACGATCCCGGGCAAAGACGTTTTTTATCTCGATTCTCGGGTGCTGCCCCAATATGACGTGGAGCAGGTGGTGGCCCAGGCGAGAGCCATCGCGGAAGGTGTTGCCGCAAAATTTGGGGTGACTGTGGAAATCACTCCCGGCGTGGATGCCAGATGCGCCCCGCCAACCTCGGAGAGCGCCCCGGTGGTTAAGGTGTTGAAGCAGGCCATCCGGGATATCTTGGGTAAGGACGCCTTTGTCTACGGTATGGGTGGTGGGACTGTGGCGGCTTTCTTCCGCCATGTCGGTTTCCCGGCCGTGGTCTGGTCCACCAGTGAACCCACCGCCCATCAACCCAATGAATCTTGCCCGATTCAGGCCATGGTGGATGACGCGGCCATTTTTGCCCAAGTCATGCTTCAAGATGCCGTGTCTTGATCTCCGAGTTTCGAGTCAGGTTTAAAAAGTGCAGCGCGGCCTTGGGCCGAAACCAGGAAGCCGATGACTCCCACTTCGTCATTCCGAACGAATGTGAGGAATCTTAAGATGTCTCGCTTCGCTCGAAATGACAAAAGGGGGACGCCGGAACTAAATCTTTTGCTTTATGCTTTTCCTGACCGGACCACGGCATGTTGGGCGGAACCATAGACCGGCGCAGCCCAACTTCGGCCTGGCCTGATGACGTATCTACATTTAGCGTTGACATGGAAAACAATACAACATATAGTGACTGCCGAAAAGATATGTTGCGATACCGGCTTGCCCGGCAGTTAACGTCGGGTGTATTTGCGGCCATTTTTTTGCTTTGACAGTCGGAGAGATTCATGCAGGCGTCTATGAATATGTCGGGTTTATTGGAAAATCTTAAAAGAAAAAAATCGGTCATCCAAAAGGGCAGGCCATATCTGCCGGTCTTTTTTCAATTGGCTTCTGATGAACATGGAGCCTATCTTCAAGTTGTCGACGAAAATGGCCAAGAGGCCGATGTTAAGCCTGATTATTATACCGGGTCCACCCGACAAGTGTTGAGGCTCCTAAACGATATCCATATCGAGCGCAACTTTAAGATCGATTGGGAAAAAACCGCCGATCGGATATATTTGCATGAAAATCCTTATATTGTCGACTTGTTACAGCTTTGCCAAAATTTTGTGGACGCCCAGTTCAAGCCCGTCAGGTTTGTGGAAGGGGTGGCCAAACTGGTAGTCGTCATAGAGGACCAAGACGAAGTTTTGACCGGACAGGTGACCATCCATCATCAGGGTGAAGAATTTTCCGATATCACCATGCTGACTAGAAACCACGCTTTTTCTCAGGGCTTGATATTCCGGGTCCAACCCGTCAGAGAGCAGCCGACCACCCTAAAACTTTTTGAAACGTCATTCAGCCCGGCCCAAATTGAAAAATATCTTTCGCTTCTGTTCTCACTTTTTCACAACATATCGGTTCGCTATAAGGACTATCGGGTTGTGGCCGGGGCTCCCAAACACACGCAGCCCACGCTTATTTTTGAAAAAATAGATTCCAATAATGCCCTCTATCTCCGGGTGACCAATTCATCACCCGGATTTGATTCAGATTTTTTTGAACAATATGATATAAATAGAATAAGTTTGCTAAATGACTTAGATAAAAACATTATTGTCAGCGAGATCATTCCGGGGGAATTATACCCTTCATTTGATGAACTGGAGAAGCTGCTCAAGAAATACCGAAAATCTACCAACCACGGGAGCAACTACTTCATTGAGGACAACTTATTTATTATTGATGAGCAGTTGGCCAAGCAATTTGTTTATGGTGAACTACCTAACCTGATCAGCCGATACGTCATTTTGGGCGCCCAGCGGCTTAAACCCTATAAACTTAAAACCGTATCTCCCTCGCTCCAGTTGTCCCTATCCCACGGCCTGGATTTTCTTGAGGGTGATGTAAATTTGGAAATCGAAGGGCAAACATTTTCACTTTTTGAGGTGTTGACTCAATATAAGAAGAATTCTTACGTCCAACTGAACGACGGGGTGCATGCCATCATTAACCCCGGCTACCTGGATAAGCTGCAAAGACTGTTTAAGAAGCAAAAGGAGAAAGTCAGGGTATCGTTTTTCGACCTGCCCATCGTCGAGGAGTTGATCGATGAAAAGATCGCCGCGGAATTTTTCCCCAAATCCAGGGAGATATTCTTAGGTTTTAATAATATTAAGAATTCTATCTTTGAAATTCCGGTATTGAATGCTCAACTGCGGGAGTATCAGAAGCAGGGGTATCAGTGGATCAGGTATCTTCAGCAGCATGGACTGGGCGGGTGCCTGGCCGACGATATGGGTTTGGGGAAAACGATCCAAACCATTGCCCTGCTCGCCTCCGTGTATCCTGAAGAAAAGAAAAGCACCCTGATCGTCATGCCGAAGAGCTTGCTGTTTAACTGGGAAATAGAAATAAACAAATTTAAGCCGGAACTCACCTATTATGTTTATCATGGCGCCAATCGTGACCTCACGGAAGCTAAGAGCAAGCATCTCATTTTAACCACCTACGCCATGGTCCGCAATCATATCAAGGAGTTTAAAGAGGAAGAATTTTGTTACATCATCTTAGACGAATCGCAAAATATCAAAAATCTGAATTCTCAGGCGGCGAAAGCGGTGATGATCTTGCAATCCAAACATCGCTTAGCCCTGAGCGGCACCCCTCTGGAGAATCACCTGGGTGAGCTCTATTCCCTGTTTCGTTTTCTTAATCCGGCCATGTTCGGTTCGGCTGATGATTTTAATAGATACTATGCGGCGCCCATTCAACGCGATAACGACAAGGAAGTTATGCGGGAATTAAGAAAGAAGATCTATCCTTTTATCCTCAGGCGGCTGAAGCGCGACGTGCTGCAAGACTTGCCGGACAAGATTGAACAAACACTATTTGTAGAAATGACGCGGGAACAAAAAGTCTTTTATGAGCAACGGAGGTCGTTTTATTATCAGACCGTCAAATCTCAAATCGCCCAAAACGGGGTTCAAAAATCACAGTTTTTCATTCTTCAGGCCCTTAATGAACTTCGCCAGATAGCGTCTATTCCGGAGGCTAAGAGTGATCGTCACATTATTTCCCCAAAACGTGAAATCATTATGGAAAATTTGTTGGACATTCTGGCCAATAATCATAAGGTCTTAATTTTTGTTAATTATCTTCAGGCGATCGACTGTTTGTCGGAAGATCTGGAGAAAGCCGGCATCGACTATTTGATCATGACGGGTGCCACCCGCGACCGTAAAGAAGTGGTCCAAAAGTTCCAGGATGACGACACCGTCAAGGTGTTTCTGATGACTCTTCGGACCGGGGGCCTCGGTCTTAACCTGACGGCTGCGGATTATATCTTCATTTTTGACCCCTGGTGGAATAAGGCGGCAGAAAATCAGGCTATTGACAGATCCCATCGAATCGGCCAGGATAAAACGGTGTTCAGCTACAAGCTGGTCACAAAACACACCATTGAGGAAAAGATCTTAGAACTTCAAAAAATTAAGACAAACCTGTTTGAAAGCCTAATCTCCAGCGACGATTCGGCCATAAAATCATTTGATGAAAAAGATGTTGAGTTTATGTTGGGAGCTTAACATGCAAAGACGTGCGGTGGTAAGAACGCCGGCCCCGCCGACTCTAAACTCGGTGGAAGAAACCATCAACCTTGACTACACCGTTGATGTGCTAAAGAAATTGTGTAAACGGTATATTGAAAGCATGCTCATAGAAGCCGGCTACCCCCGGTCAGAGATGACCTCCGTTAACCAAATGAGCAAAATCGACCTGGTCCGCTTACTGGCCAAGGTGTTCTCAGATAAAGCCCTCTTTGATCGGTTATGGTCGCGTTTGCCTGATAACGTAAGAAAAGTAATGGAAGTGGCTGTTTGGGAAGGAGGTGCCCACGAAATCCGCGTTCTCGAAAAGAAGTTCGGGATAAAGATAGTCGATTATCAAAAAAAAGGGCGCATGATCGTGGACGCCCATCTCAATGTGGACTATTTGCTGCTTAAGTACGACAAAAGCTATAATGGCTATTCGTACTATGGTGAGCCCTCCTACTACCTCTACCTCCCTCCGGGGATAAAGAAAATATTCAAAGACTTCTTACCCTTACCGCCAGGATATAACATTACCCCAGTCAACGCTACTACTAACGCCAATTTCATTTTTACAGACCAAAATCACATCTTAACTCAAATAAAACTATTCTGGCGATATATCCGGCAGGGGAATATCAAGTTTTCCAAGGCCGCAGACCGGCCCCTGGCCGGCTCGATCAAACAGATGGCCTTATATTGTGATGTGCTGGAATTTTATGATCATAAGGGCTTGGAATATCTTCGGACCCGGTTGTTGCTCGATTTCTTGATCGTTACCTCGGGCGATAAATTTATTAATGATGCTTCGGCCTTTCTGAAGCAACTGATCGGTGATTTCTTAAATTCTAAACACATGGAGGGATACCGGCTGAGTGATCTATTGTTTCATCTGGGCGGCATGAATCTTGATCATAATATATCTCGCGAGAAAAAGATCCGCAGCTCCATCGCAAAAATATTGAAGGCCTTACCGGTGGCCGAATGGGTATCCATCGATAATGTCATCAGCTTTGCTTTGTATCGGGAATTATTTTTGGATGCGGTTTCCAGGACAGGGACACATCCGTATTATATGGCCAGGTATAAGGCGGGTGATTATCACGGGCACGACAGAACCTTCGTGACTGAAATAACGTATAAAGAGACCGTAATAGTCCCTTTCCTTAAAGCGGTTATGTTTCTTTTCGCCGGCCTGGGGCTTCTTGACGTGTCATACGGCTTGCCCCGGAACGAGTTGTTCCAATCAAAGGATCTTGGATACTTGTCTGTTTTTGACGGCCTAAAATACGTCCGTTTGACCAACCTCGGCAGTTACGTCCTGGGAATGACCAAGAAATGGGAAGTGGTCACGCAGGAGGAGGAAGAAGCCAAAATCATTCTGGATGAGAACAGGTTGTTAATCAGTATCGAGGGGAAGGACAGACTCAAGGAAATGATGTTGACCAAGGTCGCCCACAAGATCACGGATCACTTTTATAAGGTGGATTACGCCTCCTTCTTAAAAGGCTGTTCTTCTCACCTGGACGTTTTGAACCGGGTGGCTTTGTTCAAGGAAGAGATTTCTGCCGAGCCGCCGCCGGCCTGGCAGCGGTTCTTAGATGAAATTATAAATAGAATTAATCCCTTAAACGCCAAGAAGTCTATGGCCGTGTTCCAGTTGAAACCAGACAAAGAGCTTCTATCGTTAATGGTGACGGATGAGATATTAAAGCAATATATTATCAAAGCTGAGAACTATCTCGTAGTGATTGAGTCGAATAACCTGAACAAAGTCAATAAGAGACTTGAAGAATTCGGCTACTTTATTGATCATGCCTGATCTCCAGGCTGTTTCTGCTCTGTGATGCTCCGATGCAGGGTTCCGGCGCCTTGTGTTTTTTAAGTAGAAATCCCTTGCCTCCTAACCACATCTCATATAAAATGCGTCGGTGATGGGCCAAGACCCGGCCGGCAGCAGCCGGTGCCCCAACCAATAACCAGAGTGCTCACCGTCAGGACGCCGATTGACGCTTTAAATTGTTACAATATGGATAAGAATTTAAGCTAACCGCGGACGAAATGATCATCCGTGGTATGTTTGGTCGTACGCCGCGTCCTGGCCGTTAGCTTTTCATCGGAGCAAGGTCTATGACAGCTTCTCCTCAAATGGACCGGACGCCGGATCTAGCCGCGGCCATCCAGCGGATTAGCGGGATTGCTTTCCCTGACCTACCCCAGGATATTTGCCGGGCCGCGGTCGAAGATCTGTCTTTTTTGAGATGTTCCCTGGTTATTCCTGATCCGGATAACCGGCAAGTTACTCTCTTCTACTGTTTTCCTCTACCGCTTGACGGAGAACCTTTTCCCCCGCCCCACGAGGCGCTGGAGCACAGATACCTGGATTGGACGGCCAGGGAGTTTTCGCCCGTTCTGCGGCAAAACCGGCTTTGTGAGGCTGCCGTTTTTCCCCTAATTGCCGGAGATGAGATCATCGGCGCGCTGGAATTGGAATTACCCGGCCTACAGATCTTGTCCGACCAAGACATGGTTCTAACTACCGCCTTTGCCTCTTTTTCCGCCATCAAGCTCAAAAACCATTTCCTGACCCGCCAGATAGAAGAGCTTTCCGCCCAGTTCGAAACCATGTTCGATGAAGCCAATGACGCAATTTTTTTGCAGTCGTTTGAAGGCGATATCCTTTATACAAACCGCATGGCCCAAGAACTTCTGGGCTATACCGAAAATGAATTGAGTTCGCTCAAGTTGATCGATATTCTGCCGGCGGCCTTGGCCCGGCAATTACCTGACTTACAGGACCAATTAACCAATTCCGGCAGTTTTTTCGGTGAATCCGTGTATGTCCACAAGGATGGGTCTCACATCCCGGTGGAAGTGTCGGCCAGGGTGGTCGAAGTTCAGGAGCAAAGGTGTATCTTATCCTTTGTCCGGGATATCGTGGAGCGAAAGTTCTTAGAAGACGTCCTGATCGAGCGGGCTAAACGGGCTAACGTTATTAAGCGGTTCGCCGTCCGGGCTGTTTCCACCCTAAATTATGAAGATTTCTTGAAACGGTTGGTTGAGGTGGTCAGGGAGATTTTTAGGGCGGATAGGGCCTTTATGGATTTCCCCTTTGACCCTCAGGCGAGCGAATTCAAAGCCCACTACATCTCTTCCGTGCCCCGATTCGCCCCCCGCCAACCCAAGAAATCAGCTCGATCCTTTCGGATTGCCCCCTTCGCGCCCATCATGCGTCGTGCTCTGAACGCTGAGGGCCCGATTTCCGTAGTTTTCCCCGATCCCTTGCTCGATGATGATATTTTCCGAAAGCTTCAGATTCAGTCTACACTCCACGTGGTTTTGCGTCCCAACAATAGTGATGCACCCTGGGGATTGACCCTGGTGCAGTGCGAATATCCCCGCATCTGGGTCAAGGAGGAGATGTCGTTATTGGAGGAGATTGGGCTGCTGGCCACCCTGGCTTTACAAAACGTGTTGCTCTATCGTGATTTGGAGGAAAAAAACAGGGAACTGGATGCTTTTGTGTATACTGTGTCCCACGACTTAAAGACTCCGGTGGTCTCGGCCGGTGGTTTCGCCAACCTGATCAAACGCCGCTACACGGGACGCATGGAGGCCAAAGACCTGGCCATACTTGACCGGATCATTGGGAGTATGGCCCGGATGGAGGCTATGATCGGAGGATTGTTGCAACTCTCCCGAGCTAACCGCCGACTTGAAGAGCTTGAAGATGTCGATGTCAGGAAACTGATTTATGAAGTGCTCAATGATTTGTCCCCATTGATCGAAGAGAACTGGGCCCAGGTGAAGGTGCTTGACGATTACCCGGTGCTGAAGATGGAGAAAACCAAGCTCTACCAGGTGTTCCAGAATCTGATCGGTAATTCGCTCAAGTATTGCGACGTCAAACGTAACCCCGAGATAATCATCACCTGCCGGGAATTGGACTCTGAGTATATCCTGGCCGTGTCCGACAATGGCCGGGGCATCCCCCGCGAATACCAAGAGCATATTTTTAACGTCTTCGACCGGTCCGGCGCGCCGGAGGGTATCACCGGCACCGGGGTAGGTTTAGCCATCGTCAAAAAGATAATCGAATCTTGGAAAGGCCGGGTGTGGCTGGAGAGTGAACCGGGGGCCGGCGCCACTTTCTATTTTTCCATCCCCATATCCGCCCGGGCCGACAAGAAGTCTTGATCCATACCTCAAACGGTTATAATTGTCCCTTTGAGAGGCGACTTGGTTGCTGGTTTCTCGTTGCTTGTTGCTGGTTGTCTTTTAATGTCATAGAGTTAAGGTGCAGGGTCATCGGATTCGATTCTAATAAATGGTCAATTCCGCTTAACGGATTTTTGGACAGAGAAAGGGCGAAATGGAACGACTGCGAACATACATGTGGACCTTGAGGCCGAATATTTCGAGATGGCGTTTCTTATTATTGGCTCTGCTGCTGGCCGGAGCGTTGATGCTGTTTTTTTTCTCGGGATGCAAGGATGACAAAAAATCCGCCGAGGCCCAAGAAGCTAAATCCAGTGAGCCGCCGACCATGGTCGTCGTGACCAAGGTCATTCAACAAACCGTGCCCATCTATCTGGATTTTGTGGCTCGAACCGAGGCCAAAGCGACAGTGGATATTAAGGCTCGGGTGGAAGGCGTTTTGGAGCGGCAGGTCTTTACAGAAGGGACAAACGTAAAAAAAGATCAGCTCCTGTATGTTATCGACCGGAGGCCGTATGAGGCCAAACTACAAAGTTCCAAAGCCAAATTGGCCAGCGCCAAGGCCGCCATTGACCAGGCCAAGGCCAATTTGAATAAAGCCAAACTAGATGTCGCCCGGCTTACGCCTTTGGCTAAACAAGACGCCGTGCCGCAGCAGGATCTGGACACCGCCGTCGCCAAAGAACAGACATCCGCAGCCGACCTGGCTCAGGCCCATGCCGGAGTGGATGAAGCTAAGGCAGCGGTTATCCAAGATGAACTTAATTTAGGCTACTGCACCATTCGTTCCCCATTAGACGGATTGATCGGCCGGACTAAGGTCAATGTCGGCAACTTGGTGGGCCGCAATGAAACCACACTTCTGGCCACTATTTCCTCCACCGATCCCATCTGGGTCACCTTTGCCATTAGTGAGGCCAGCTACCTCTATTTTGCCAAGAAAGAGGATGTTGAAGGCCCGACGCCTCCGGTCCAAATGGTTTTGGCTGATAACAGTCCCTATCCTTACAAAGGTAAAACGATAATTGGGGACCGGGCGGTGGATGTGAAAACCGGGACCATCAGCCTGGTGGCCGAGTTTCCCAATCCTAAGGGTTTAATCCGGCCCGGCCAATTCGCCCGCGTGCGTATCCCGGCGGAACAAGCCACCGATGCCTTGCTGATCCCCCAGCGGGCCGTATCCGAACAGCAAAACGCCAAGATCGTCTATGTCGTCACTGCCGATAATAAGGTTGCCTTGCGGACCGTTGTCCTGGGCGACCGGTATGAGAATATGTTTATCGTTAAGGAGGGGGTTAAGGCCGGGGAACGGGTGATCGTGGAAGGCCTGTTAAAGGCGCGGCCCGGAGCGGTGGTTAAGCCCACGGATAAACCGATGACCGAAGAAAAGAAGGGACAATAAATCTATGGCTAAGTTTTTTATTCATCGTCCCGTCTTTGCCATGGTCATTTCTCTGGTCATCCTGATCGCCGGCGGGCTAAGCCTGACGGGGCTGCCCATCGCCCAATACCCCCAGATCACGCCTCCCACCGTGTCGGTGTCAATAAATTACCCAGGGGCAAATGCCGAAACCGTGGAACAGTCAATTGCCACCCCGGTCGAGCAGGCGGTCAACGGGGCGGAGAACATGATCTATTTTACATCCAAAAGCTCCAACGACGGCCAGTATTCACTCACCTGCACCTTTAAAGTCGGCACCAATCTCGACATCGCCAACGTGGACATCAACAACCGGGTCAACAAAGCCTCATCCTCTCTGCCTCCCGATGCCGTGTCTTCCGGCATATCCGTTAATAAACAGTCACCGGACATGCTCATGGTCATCAGCATTCTCTCTCCGGATAATACCTATGACGACCTTTTTCTGAGCAACTATGCCTCGATTAACATTGTGGATGCCGTGGCCCGGACCCCTGGAGTGGGCAGCACCCAGATCATCGGCCAGCGCGACTACTCCATGCGGCTATGGGTTCGCCCCGACAAGCTGACGAAGCTTGGTTTGACGGGTAGCGACCTGGTCAATGTGATTAGAGAGCAAAATGTCCTGGCTCCGGCCGGATCGATTGGGCAGCCGCCGGCCAAAGCCGGGACTGAATTCCAGTATACCGTTAATGTTCAAGGCCGGTTAACCACCGCGGAAGAATTTTCCAATATGGTTGTCCGGACTCTCCCGGATGGATCGGTCCTGCGGATTAAAGACCTGGCCAGAACCGAAATGGCGGCCAAGACCTATACCAGTTACGGCCGGTTGAACGGGGTTCCGGCTACCCTGATTATCGTCTATCAGTTGCCGGGCGCCAATGCCATTGACACGGCCAACAGCCTGACCAAATTAATGAGCCAACTCAGCTCTAATTTTCCGCCGGGGTTGAAGTATGAGATTTCCTTCGACACGACTAAGTTTGTCCGGGCCGCGATCGAGGAAGTCATCCATGCTCTCTGGGACGCCATCATCTTAGTCTTGATAGTCGTCTTTATCTTTCTGGGGAACTTTCGGGCGACCATTATCCCCATGCTGGCCGTGCCTGTGTCCCTAGTCGGTACATTTGCCGCGTTCGTGCCCCTGGGCTTTTCCATCAACACCTTGACCTTGTTCGGGATCGTGCTGGCTGTGGGGATTGTGGTGGACGACGCCATCGTGGTGGTGGAGGCGGTGGAACATCATATCGAACATGGTTTGACACCATTGGCGGCCACGGAAAAGGCCATGGAAGAAGTGTCCGGTCCGGTCATCGCCGTGGCCCTGGTCTTGTGTGCCGTGTTCGTCCCGGTCGCGTTTATGGGTGGGATTACCGGTCAACTGTATCGCCAGTTCGCTTTGACCCTGTCGATTTCGGTGATTTTGTCCGCTCTGGTGGCCCTGACTTTGACCCCGGCCTTGTGTCAAATGTTGCTTAGACCGCGGAAACAGATGCGGGGTCCGGTGGGGGCTTTTCTCCGTGGGTTTAATCACCTTTTTGACAAGACGACTAATGGCTACGGCAGGATGGTCCGGGGCTGTCTGCGCCACATGCTCTTTCCCTTGGTGGTCTTACTTTGTTTCTGGGCGGCCACCGGAGGTTTTTTCAAAATGCTGCCCACGGGGTTTGTCCCGGATGAAGATCAGGGCTACTTTTTTGCGGCGGTCGCCTTGCCCGACGGCGCCTCCATGGAACGAACCGATGCCTTGACCAGGAAGTTGGAAAAGTATTTACAAGGCGTCTCAGGGGTGAAAGACGTCATGACCATGGGCGGGCTGAATATCCTGACCGGCGCCTATACCTCCAATAACGCCACCATGATCTGTTTGCTTAAACCGTGGGAGGAACGGAAAACTCCAGCCACCCAATTGGACGCTATCGTAAATCAGGTGCGGCAAGAACTCAGCACATACCCCGAGGCCCTGATCTTCCCCTTCACTCCGCCGCCCATCTCAGGATTGGGGAATGCCGGCGGCTTCCAGTTCGAGTTGCAGGACCGCGGTGGCAGGCCGGCCTACCAACTGGCCGAGACGGCCGATAAATTCGCGGCAGAAGCAAGTAAACGGCCGGAGTTGATCGGCCTCTACTCCCAATTCCGGACCAACGTCCCCCAGATTAAGCTGGACCTGGACCGGGATAAGGTGAAAACGCTCGGTGTCCCGGTCAATTCCGTCTTTGAAAGCTTACAAATTTTTCTGGGTGGGCTGCAAGTGAACGATTTCAATCGATTTGGCCGAACCTATAAAGTCATGATTCAAGCTGAACCGGAGTTTCGGGTCAGCCCGGATAACATCGATCAGATCTACGTCCGGTCCAATGATGCCACCATGGTTCCGTTAAGCACCATTACCAAGATTTCGTCCATGACCGGCCCGGATGTGATCCAGCGTTATAATATGTACCGGACGTCTGAAATCAGCGGAGCAGCCGCTCCCGGTTACAGCTCCGGACAGGCTCTGGATGCCATGGAGAAACTGGCCAAGACCAATTTGCCCGAAGGGTACAGCGCGGAATGGACCGGGACGGCTTTTCAAGAAAGACAGGCCGGCGGGGCCCAGTCCCTTATCTTCGCCTTGGGTGTGGTTTTTGTTTTCTTGTTTCTGGCCGCCCAATACGAAAGCTGGGCCATTCCCCTGTCGGTCATGTTCGGCATTCCGCTGGGCGTGTTCGGGGCTTTCCTGTCCGTCTGGGGTCGGGGTTTAGTCAACAATGTCTATGTTCAAATCGGTCTGGTCATGCTTATCGGATTAGCCGCCAAGAATGCCATTCTGATCGTCGAGTTTGCCAAAAACCAGTATGAGCAGGGCAAGCCTCTTAAGGACGCGGCCTTAGAAGGCGCCCGGATTCGCTTCCGGCCGATCTTGATGACTTCTTTTGCCTTTATTTTGGGCGTGATCCCGTTGGTCACCGCCAGCGGAGCGGGTTCGGCTTCCCGGCAGTCGCTGGGCACGGCCGTCTGCGGGGGGATGACCGCGGCGACGGTATTGGGTGTTTTCTTGATTCCGGTATTGTACGTAGTCGTGCAAGGACTGAGCGCCAAGGTCACCGGCAGTCCGGCCGCCAAAGTCAAGCCGCCCTTAGCCGAAGGAGAACACCGATGAAAAAGGCTTTAATTTTTTTGGCCAGTTGTTTGTTCCTGACCGGGTGCACCGTCGGGCCCGACTATAAACGTCCAGGTTATCCCATGCCGGAGGCTTTTCGCGGCGTAGGTCCCACCATTGCGTCGCAACCCGTGACGATGACTTTTGGGGAACTGAGGTGGTTTGAATTATTTAAGGACGATAAGCTCAAGGAGCTGATTCAGGCCGCTCTAAAAGCGAACTATGATGTCCGGATCGCTGTGGAGCGAATTTTGCAAGCCAGGGCCACGGTCGTTTCAACCCGGTCATCATTGTTCCCGGCCGTAACCTCCACTTATTATTATCAGTACCAGCGAGCTTCCGACGTGGGTTTAAGTCCATCTATCCCACCACAGACGACAGACAACTTTGCTTACGGAAGTTTATCCTGGGAGCTTGACTTCTGGGGCCGCATCCGTCGGTCCACCGAGGCGGCGCGGGCGAATTTGTTCGCCTCCGAAGAGAACCGGAAAGCCGCCATCCAGTCTTTAGTCACCGATCTGGCCCAAGCTTATTTCGAGCTTCGGGAACTGGACTTGGAACTGGAGATTTCCAAGAGCACATTAGATTCCAGAATGAAATCCCTGCAACTGGTCAAAGCCAGACAACAGCGAGGCGTTGACACCATGCTGGCCGTGCGGCAGTCGGAGGGATTGGTCTATGCGGCTGCGGCCACCATTCCCAACTTAGAAAGCCAAATCGAGCAAAAGGAAAATCAGATCTGCGTCTTGCTTGGGCGTAACCCCGGCCCCATTGAACGCGGGAAACCTCTTACCGACCAGGGCCTGGTGGTGCGTGTTCCGGCCGGATTACCGTCATCGCTCCTGGAGCGGCGGCCTGACATCTTGGCCGCGGAGCAAAATTTGGTGGCCGCTAATGCCCAGGTGGGCGTGGCTAAGGCCGCCTTGTTTCCGACCATTAGTTTAACGGCCAGCGCCGGCTATGAAAGCACGGCCTTGTCTAATTTTATTTCCAACCCGGCCAGCACCTGGACGGTTGTCCCGAATTTGACCATGCCCATCTTCAATGCCGGGAAGCTCAGCGCCAATCTGACTCTGGCGGAAGCAAAGAAACAAGAGGCCCTGTTACAGTATCAACAGACTATCCAGAAAGCCTTCAGTGAAGCCGCCAATACCCTGATCGGATATCGCAAGATCGGCGAATATCGGATCCAACAAGAGTTGTATACCAAGACATTAGAGGATCAGACGCGGTTGTCGAGACTCCGTTATCGTGGCGGCGTCACCACCTACCTGGAATTGTTGGACTCTGAACGGCAATACTTTACCGCTGAAATTGCTCTGGCCCAGGTCAGGCGTGATGAACTTCTATCGGTGGTGTCTCTTTACAAGGCCCTGGGTGGCGGTTGGCAGGAATAGAGTTGCGTGTTACGGGTTGGGTCTTTCTCAACCCTTTTGAAGGATTCAAGGAGGTCCCAGATGAAACCCAGAGCTCCGTTGATGATTGAGCACCGTCTTATTGAGAAGATGCTCGCTGTGGTGGAAAAAGAAGTTCTCCTCATGATGGACAATAAAGTAGCGGATTCCATTTTCATTGACGCCGTGGTCGACTTCATCAGAACCTACGCCGACAGAGTGCATCACGGAAAAGAAGAAGAGATCATGTTCAGGTGTCTGGCCGCCAAAACAATGAATACGGAAGATCAAATACAAATGCAGGAATTGATCGAAGAGCATAAAACCGCCAGGAAAATCGTCGGAGAATTGGTTCAGGCCAAAGAAGAGTATCTTCAAGGTCAGAGAGAAGCGCTGGACACCATTCTGGATCAGTTGACCTTCCTGATCAGGTTTTACCCCGAGCACATCCGAAAAGAGGATAAAGTGTTTTTCCCCAATTCCGAGAAATATCTGACCCAGGCGGAGCAGGAGACGATGCTTCAGGAATTCTGGGAGTTTGACCGGAAGATGATCCACGAGAAATATCAACCCGGTATTCTCTCCCTGAGGCGGTGAAGACATAGGGGTGATGGGCATGGTCCCGAGAAATGGACCGAAGGCCGTAAGGACTCAGGAATTCGTTTTCGTCCAGTACCTTAGCCAGGACCCGGCGTAACCTGGTCTCATCCAGGATAGCCAGGAGATGCCTGTTGCATGGGCCGGGTTTACCGGGAGAAGCAATGGTCGTAGTCAATTCCGGATATTTCTTGAAGAATTTTTCGCCGCGCTGGACCAACCGAGGCAGAATAGACGACGCCTCCTCAGGGATGACACACGTGGCGCACAAAGACAGCAACCCGACCAGGGAGCGCACCTTAAGACGCGAGGCTTGACCATTAGCCGGCCGGACCAGGTCATAAAAAAATCCGTCTTTTTCGCTCCACAGCGCCTCAGGGTAAAGGCCGGGACGATCCATGGCCACCCCGATTCTAAAGAAATGGTCGGCGAACTTCAAGGCCAGGCCTTCATACGCGACGTCGCGGCCGGCCAGTTCGAGGGCGATGGTCAGCATGGTTTGGCAATAAAAGGCCATCCACACCGTCCCTTCGGCCTGTTCTATAAACCCGCCGGTCGGAAGCGCGGCGCGGCGGTCAAAAACGCTGATCTGGTCCACCCCCAGGAAGCCACCCTCAAATATATTTCGTCCTGTCCGGTCTCTCCGGTTCGTCCACCAGGTGAAGTTCAACAGCAGCTTATGAAAAACCTCTTTCAAAAAGCTAAGGTCCCCCCGGCCGGAGGATTGTTTTTCCGAATCATAAATCAGAAAAGCGGCCCAGGCGTGGACAGGCGGGGGCACGTCATTGAAGTTCCATTCACCGGCCGGGATTCGGCCGTCCGGGTGCAGATACAAATCGTTCAGGACTAACTTAATCTGGCCCTTGGCGAAATCCAGATCCACCATGGCTAGCGTAACACTATGAAAAGCCAGGTCCCAGGCGGCATACCAGGGGAACTCCCATTTATCGGGCATGGAGATGATGTCGTCGTTGATCATGTGCGACCAGTCTCCATTCCTGATCTGTGGCGGCCCGGTCGATGACATGGCGTCCACACCGTGCTCGTCCATCCACTTATCCAGATCAAAATGATAGTATTGTTTGGTCCAGAGCATCCCGGCCAGGGCCTGCCGCAGGATATTTTTCTCGTCCGAATTCAGACCGGGGGGCGAGATATTCTCATAAAACTCATCCGTCTCCTGCCGCCGAAGGTGCACCAGATCATCAAAAGCTTGCCGCAAGGGATGGCGGTCAGCGGCCTTACAAACCTCCCGGATGGACACCGGGGGGATATCACTCAGTCTTAACCGGACCACCCTGGTTTCACCCGGATCAATGGTCAGGTCATAGAGGACCGCGGCCTTAGTCCCGATGCCTGCCGGATTGACCTTATCCGTCCGGCCATGGACAAGATAGTCGTGGAAGCCGTCTTTGACATAGGGACTGGGGTTGGGGCGGCCGAAAATACGTTCCTGATTGGTCTCATTTTCAGTGAAAAGGGCCAACCCGGAGCCTTCAGCATATAAATAGCGAGCCCCCAAAACCGGGTGGCCGGCCGAGATAATGGTCAAATCACGATAACCAGGGATAGCCAGAAGCTCGGGTCTAACCGAATTTTGGGACCAGGACCAGGTGTTGCGGAACCACAGCGTCGGGAGCAAATGAAGACGGGCGGGGTCCGGCCCATGATTCGTCGCAGAAATCTTGATCAAGATATCCTCCGGCGCACCCTTGGCGTATTCCACCAATACGTCGAAATAGCGGTCCTGGTCAAAAACGCCGGTATCGAGCAATTCGTATTCCCGGTCATGCCTGGTCCGGTGTCTATTGACCCTGACCAACCGGTCGTAGGGATAAGCCGAGTGAGGATATTTGTAGAGATACTTCATGTAGGAATGGGTCGGGGTGTTGTCGAGGTAAAAATAATATTCTTTGACATCCTCGCCATGATTGCCTTCACCATTAGTCAGACCGAATAACCGTTCTTTCAGAATCGGATCCACCCCGTTCCACAGGGCCAGGGCAAAACAAAGTTGCTGCTTGTCATCGGAAATGCCGGCCAGGCCGTCTTCACCCCACCGGTAGGCCCGAGAGCGCGCCTGATCATGGCTGAAATAATCCCAGGCCCGGCCATCATCACTATAGTCTTCCCTGACCGTCCCCCACTGCCGTTCGCTTAGATAAGGCCCCCATTTTTTCCAGGGCGCGCCTTGAGACTGTGTTTCCTGTAACCGGCGTTTCTCTTTGGTTGTCTTGTCAGCACTCATGTCACGCCTTCCTGTCCGATTTATACCTCGCCCGGTCATTATTGTCCTTTTTGAATCGCCACCCCCAAGTCAATGTCAGTGGCTTAAGAGGCAGGGTAATCGGATGCGATTCTAATAAATGGCCAATTCCAGTTAAGCCCCAACGGGGCGCACTAGGTTAGCCCAGCGGCAACGCCCTGGGTAGGGGCGGCGACTATACAACATACCGTGCAATGGTCACATAAAACCACCGGCAATTCGGTACTTCAGCCGTGGCTATATATCCCTTCCAAATGAAATGGCTTTGAGGTTGGCCGACCACCTGACCATTTTGCTGATACGTAACCATACGGTTTTCCCAGGGCGTTGCCACTG
>JADFXY010000310.1:0-5557 GCA_015233355.1 Deltaproteobacteria bacterium
CCCAGGGCGCTGCCCTGGGCTAACCTAGTGCGCCCCGTTGGGGCTTATCCGGAATGGTCTATTTTAAAAAAGTTAGCACGATTGTTCGCACGCTTAAGTCAATAACATTGGTCAGTAGTCGGCAAATAGGGTAACAGGCCCTAGCTGGCCGCGGAATCCCGCCGACCCTGTTACCCCATGAATTTAAGATCATATCCTTTTCAGCCGAAAACCGACTACTGTTTACTTATTTAAAACCGGCAGGTAAACGGACACCCTGGTCCCTTGTCCGCGCGTTGAGGAGACGCGGATATATCCGTCGTGCTTTCTGACAATGGAATAGACGATGGTCAATCCCAGGCCCATCCCCTTTTGGCTGCCTCGATCCTTGGTCGAAAAGTACGGGTCAAAGATTTTGTGAATATTTTCTTCTGAAATTCCAATCCCCTGGTCCTCGACGCAGATCATCACGTATCTCCCTGCGGGCAAAGGCGGCTTAATTGTCACATCGTCTTCAGCGGCCTCAATATTTTCGGCGGTTATTCTGATCATCCCTCCCCCAGGCATGGCTTCCGCAGCATTTTCCATCAGGTTATGCAAGGCATGCCGGACTTGTACCGCGTCTATTTCCACCGGCCAGAGGCCCTTCGGCAACAGATATTCAGCCCGGGCCGGGGAATCGGCCAGGCCTAAGACGGCGCCTCGAATCAGGCCGCCAATGGATTCGGTGGCTCTAACCGGCATTCCCCCGACTGACACGGTGATGAATTTTTGGGTCAAACCCTTGGCATGAGAGCAGGCTATCCGGGCTTCTTTCAAGAATTCCGCGGCCAGGCTGTCCGGGGGAGATTCTTCTTGAGCCAGTTCGATGTTGCCCTGAATAACCGATAGCAGGTTGTTGAAGTCGTGGGCAATACCTCCGGCCAGGATGCCCGTGGCCTCAAACTTTTTGGATTTAAGCAGCTCCTCTTCCATCTCCTTGCGCTTGGAGATGTCTCGATTGCTGCCCCGCCGCCCCAGCCAAGCCCCGGTCGAGGAAAACACCGGCTGACAGCAATGGCTGATCCATCTCACCGCACCGTCTTTGGCCACGATTCGGTGTTCAACCTCTGTCCGGCCCAGAACACTCTTCTGGTTCAAATGATCTTTCAAGTGTGTCAGATCATCGGGATGAGTGATTCGGATGAAGAGGCCGGGGTCGGCCAAGAACTCCTCCGGTGAATACCCGGTAATGCGTTCACAGGAAGGTGAGATGTAGATAAACCGGCCATCAGTCCCGATCCAAAACTCCCAGTCATAGGTGAAGTCGGCCACCATCCGGAAGCGCTCCTCGCTTTTCCTGAGTTGCGCCTCCATCTCCGACTTATACAGGGCCATCTCAATTCCGGCGTGAAGTTCCCGCTGTTCGCAAGGTTTGATCAAGTAACCAAATGAGCTGGCTTGTTTAGCCCGATCAAGCACTTCCTTATCGGCAAAGGCGGTCAAATAGATAACCGGGATGGCACATTGGATGCCTATCTGCTGGGCGGCTTGAATGCCGTCCATCCCCCCGGCCAGCATGATGTCCATTAAGATTAAGTCGGGCTTTTCCTCTGCCGCCAGTTTGACGGCCTCTTCGCCTGTGGCCGCAATACCGCAAACCTGGTATCCTAAGTCCGTCACGTCCCGCTGAATATTCCGGGCAATGATGAATTCGTCTTCCACCAAGAGGATTCTTGCTTGTTTCATGTATTGACATCCGCCTTTAAGAAGGTTTTTTGAATATAATTTTAACTTCCGTGCCCGGATCTTGTTTTACCATCAGATTACCTTTGAGCTGATGTTTGGTCAGGCCGGTGATCAGCTCCCATCCCAGTGATGAAGTGTGATTCAAGTCCAGGTTTGCCGGCAACCCCACCCCGTCATCGGCCACGGTGAGCTCGACCCGGCCGTCATCAAGGGATCGCAACGCAATAGAAATAGTCCCCTGCCGGTCGCCCGGAAAAGCGTGCTTCAGACAATTGGTAATGAGTTCGTTCAGAATAAGTCCACATGGAACAGCCGTATCAATCCCGATGCTGATGTCCTCCATGTTCGTTTCCAACTTGACCTTACCCGAGCGTATCCCATAGGACGCGAATGAGGTGCTGATTAAGTCGTTGATGTACCCATTGAGGTCGATGCCGGCCAGGTTGGGGGACCGATAGAGCTTTTCGTGAATCAAGGCCATGGACTTGACCCGGTCCCGGCATTCCTTTAATATGGATGAGATCCGGTCGTCATTGGAATACTCACACTGGAGATCGAGTAACCCGGTGATGACATTAAGGTTATTTTTGACCCGATGGTGAATTTCCCGGATGAGGGCTTCTTTTTCTTTGAGAGAGGCCTTAATCTTTTCTTCGGCTTGCTTGCGCTCGGTAATGTCCTGGCCCAGGGTCAGCAGGTACGGCTTACGGTTGATCTCAATGAGTTCGGTGGACATCATAAATTCGCGAAGTTCACCGGATTTCATCCGAAATTGGATATCAATATTCTTGACCCCGCCCTCGTTTTGGACCCGCCGGACGAAATCATCTCGGGGAAAATTTTCCGTCCAGACGTTCAGATCGGGGGAAGTCTTGCCTATCACCTCTTCTCGGGTGAAACCACCGGCCTGGATAAAGGCCTCATTCACATCCAAAAATCGGCCTTCATCCAAGGTGCTGACGGCCATGAGGCTGGGACTGGACATGAATACCTTGGCAAATCTTTCCTCCGAGACGCGCAATAGTTCCTCGGACAGGATCCGTTCGGTGATGTTCCGGATAGCCGCGATGATTATCCGGCGGCCTTGTAACATTAATGAGTTGCTGGTTATTTCTACCGGGAAAATCGTCCCGTCTTTCTTTTTGTGGTACCGGAGAGGGATATGGCTGAGCGGCTCCCGAATCAACATCCCGGCCATGGTCTGCTGGGCCGATAAGTCGTTGATGGTCAAGCAGGTCAACTCCTCTCGGGAATAGAGGTACAGCCGGACAGCCGATTCATTGATATCCAAAATTTTGCCGCTGTCCGCATCGATGAGGAAGATGGCATCGGATTCGGATTCGAATAGCGTCCGATACTTTTCTTCGCCGGCCCGCAATGCCTCCTCCGCCTTTTTTTGAGCAGTAATATCCCGGGCCGCGGCAAAGACGCCAATGACCTGATTATTCTCATCCCGGTAGACCGAAGCATTATACAGCACCGACGTCACCCGGCCGTCTTCGGCCAAGATCTCCAGCGAATAGTCTTTCACCTGGCCGGTCTCGAACACCTGCCGGTAACCGGCCCGAGCCCTTTCCGGTTCCGTGAAATAGATGGAAAAATCCGTCCCAATGAGTTCGCTCCGGGAAAGGCCGGTAACTTTCTCGGTGGCCTTGTTGACATCGGTGATCTTGCCTTCCGCGCTGATGGTCACCAGCGGGTCCAGACTGGCCTCAATCAGGCTGCGGTTGTAATCAGAGACCAGGCGGTAACGGTTTTCGCTTTCGACCAGCGCCTTCTCGGCCAGTTTGCGTTCCGTAATGTCGTGGAGCGTGCCGGACAACCATTCGGAGCCTTCTTCCACACCTCCCTGGATATCGAAATAACCCCAGGCGCCGTCTTTGCGGCGAAGCCGGGCTTCGAGCTTAACGGTCTGTTCCGACCGGATCACATCTTCATAAAACGTTTTAAACCAGGTCCAGTCCTCGGGAGTCAAGTGGCCTTCCAGAGAGTCAAGACGAGCCGGCACCTCACCGGGTTCATATCCCAAGAGCCGGTAGAATTCATCCGACCAGAAGACCTGTCCGGTAACCAGGTTTTTTTCCCAGAAACCGACCTGGGCCTCCCGTTGCAGGCGATGGAGTCGAGTTTCATTCCGATGCAGCACCTGCTCCTTGAGATGATAATCGCTCATGTCCCGGATAATGAGCGCCACAAAATACATCCGGCTGTGGTCATCCCAGATAGGGTAAAACGACTGGTCATAGAATCGGCCATACAGTTGTTCGCCAAAGTGGATTGGCCGTCCCTGCCGTAAAACCTCCTGCAGAATGACCTGGTGGTCGATGGCCAGAGGAGGAGGGAGTAAGGAATCGACCGCCAGCCCGATTAAATCCTCCCTGTCGTTTCTTAATAGCTCCTCCCCTTGGGTATTGATGTCAATGATGGTTCCCCCGGAATCAAGGATAATTATGGCGTCCCCGATGACGCTGAAGAGCAACCGCAGGATTTCTCCTTGGTTGGTTGGTGTGGTCTTATCTAATAAATTTCCTTTTGATTTATTCGGTTCCGGAAGACCCTTTTCGCTGCGGCGCTCCGGGCCTTGATCGGTGGTCAAGACATCAAACTGAGAGGCCGGGGTATCGGGGAGTTTGGCCGATTCCTGCTCGAGCCTGGTCACCCGCCGGCGTAATTGAGCCAATTCATTGATAAGGCTCTCTTTAGATCTGGAACGGTCAGGCATTTTCGTCGTCTCCCGTAACCGGACTTAAGTACACACAGATTTTACAAAATTTTAACATAATGTTAACACATAGGCAAACAATAAAGAGATGGAAGCGCAGAAATCAACCAGATAAAAAGAATGGTTCATATCCCTGGACCGGAGAAGAGCCGGAATACGCCGCCCCGGTCTCTTTTCAGGTTGGTATGTCTCTGTTGACACTTCGTTTTGTTTCATATATAAAAAAGGCGCCGGCGCCGAGAACTTCCGAACAACGAATCAATTCAAAGCATAGCCACACAGGCCTCAACAGAAGGAGACAGCATTGAAAACAACGCCCCGCCAGATGGTGGCCATGAGTGCCTCGGCCGATCCGTCCTTCTTGCCCCTGGCGACATCTTTTGTCCATGAGGCCGCCCTGGGCATGAAACTGGGCGAGCATGAAGCCCTGGGTTTGCAACTGGCCACGGAAGAGATCTTCGCCTATCTTGGCCAGGTCTCCCCTGGTCAGAAAATAGATATCCAATGTTTCAACGGGGGATATTACATTGAAGCCGTTTTCAAGTTTTCCAGCGAGCAATTCAACATGCGGGCGTTTAATCTGACGGCCTCCGTCTGTCTGGATGACGAATGCAGTCTGGACGAAATGGGTCTTTTAATCGCCTCCCGGCAAGTGGACGGTTTTCAGTTCACCGAGGCGCCGGGTCATCAGGTTCAACTGACTTTGATCAAAAATAAAGCCTACCCACCCATTGGAGCGGAGCCTGTCCCCCCCTCTCGCCCTTTGACGACATTCACCATCCGGGAACCTCGGGATGAGGAATTGAAGCTGCTGGTTCATTTGGCCAACCGGGATTATCCCGTCCAGGTCCTCCCCGGTTTTTTCAAGTATCCCGGAAGAGTCGTGGACATGGTCGGAATTGGTGAGGTCAGCGTCTTGTCGGCCTTCGGTCCCGATGGACACCTGGGTGGAGGACTGGTCTGGCACCTGCTCGGCCCTAACACCGTCGAATGTTACGGTCCTTTTTTGTTCAACCAGGGCCCGGAATCACCCCTGGCCTCGGCCCTGCTGGACGCCGGACTAGGCGCCATCGGCCGGACCAAAGTCTTGGGCCTGTTCGTCCGCCGCCCCACTGCAGAATTGCCCAA
>JADFXY010000311.1:0-5538 GCA_015233355.1 Deltaproteobacteria bacterium
AACCTGGCCTATCGTGGCGATCCTTTCATTTTTTAAGTACTGTTCTTGCTTTCTCACGCTTTCCAAGACTTCTGAACACGTTTCAAGCAGCAACCGCAGGAGACTGATTCGATCATCATCAATGGGGGGGGGTAACTCCGGGACCAATATGAAAAAGTTTTCGGACGCATCTTCCAAGGGCAGGAGCATGATCTCATTGACCTGGGAAACACCTTCGGCTTCCGGCAGATATTGCCGAATCTTGTCTACCAGAGAATCAACCTCCGAAGATGTCAGGTCTCCAGCCACTATTTCCACCTGAACCTGGTCCCCATCCAGCTTGATTAGGAATCCCTTGCCCGCATTTACAAACTTCAGGACCTCATTGAGGATGGCTGAAAGCACTTCACTGATGGAGGAAATGATCAGAGTTTTCAACCGCCTGACTGAATCCAGTAACTGTCTCAGGTGTTCCCGGTGTCTTTCCGATTTCCGCTCCAGGTCCCATTTCTTGACTAAAGACAAGGCGAGTTGTTTTATCTCATCGGGGTCAAAAGGCTTTTTTAGATACAATAACCTCTCGGGCGATCCCACTTCATTGATAATCTCCCTTCTTTCTCGGTCCGAGTACGCGGTCACAATAATGATTTCGATATTCTTATCAATGCGGCGGATCATTTTGGCGGTTTCGACACCGTCCCAACCTGGGGGCATTCGGATATCCACAAAGGCCAGGGCAAAGGGACAGCCTTTTTCGACAGCTTCGGTTACTTTTTTGACCCCTTCTTCACCCTGGAGTGCCGTGGTTACTTCATACATTTCTTGTTCGGTTTCCTCGGGCTCAAGAGGCCCGTCAAACAGTTCGGCCTCCAACATCGCAGCCTGTTTTTGAAGATCAAAGATACTGTGTTTGGGTGGCATCAATATTGATAAGTAGTCTTTTAGAATAGCCTCCTCATCATCAATTACGATTATCCGCCTATTCATGACCCGCTCCCGTTGAGACCGGCAATTTGATAATCATACGAGCCCCCTTACCTAAACCGTCGCTTAGTATTTCCATGGATCCTCCCTGGGCCTTGATGTAGTTCGCCGACGCGTGAAGGCCGAAGCCGGTTCCTTTACCTTTGGTAGAATAATTGAATCTGAAGAGGTGTTCCTTATTATCCGGCAAGAACCCCACCCCCGTATCGGAAATCACCACTTGAATGAAATCTTCTCCGTCGCTTTCCATTACCAGATCGCTGATGGAGATCCTTTTTTCGTTTTCGGGTGGGGCCATATCTATGGCTTCATAGGCGTTTTTAATGACATTTATCAGAAGCTGCACCATCTTGTTTTTATCAAGAAGAACCGTCGGCAGTTGCTTGAGGTAAAGCTCCACCCGGATGCCCCGTTTCGCGATGAAATCCGCCAGTATCTCTAGAGAATCCTCAAGTAAGTCGTTGAGGTCTACCTTGGTCTCAAATCCTTTCAGACCGGCGTATTTTTGCTGAATAGCGATAATCTCCATGACATGGTCCAGCCCCTTCCGGGCCGATTCCAGATTGGCTTCGAATTCGTCATTCTTCTGACGACATATTTTAATCGAAGTGGACAGGAGACGCATCAATTTATCTTTCCGGGCCCGCATGGGTTCATTTTCTTCCGGAACTATTTCCGGTGATTGCATGAGACTGTAAACCTTTTCCAGCGACTGGACTTCCCGCACTTTTACAATTTGCTCGAGTTGGTATATTTTCACATTGATGGAGTTAATTACATTACCGATATTATGTAAAACTGAAACGGCAATTTCAGCCATCCCGGCTTGATGTGCATTTATCGCCAGTTGACCTCGAGTCTCATTTAAGCCCCTGATGGTCGAGGAAAGTTCGTCTTTGAATTTCGAGAATTGTTGTTCGAGAATAACCAACTGGTCTCCCTTGGGAATATCTTGAGGCTGGATGTTCAGGAAGTCCTTTGAGAAACTGATAATCTGCCGTGTCAACTGCTGGATGTGCCGGGTGATCCAAAACATGATCCCCGCGAAGGACAAAACGAACAAGAAGAATAGGATCGTCCGTTGCAACCGCTCCGTCTTCACAATAGTGTCGGTCATCTTAACAAATTCCGACTTTGACATGAGGGAAGTGAACTGCATGGTCAGCTCGGAACCGCTTCCGTCAAAGAAGGATTTGCCGATTATCAAATAACTTTTCTTCACCTCATCAAGCGGCATTCCCACAGGCAGGTTGTCCGGCTTATTGCTGGCCACGATCTTGGGATACTCTCCCGCCACCAGCGCCACGATTCTCTGACTTGTCCTCGATCCCTGGGAGGCGTCCACAAAATTATCATTCAACCGGGTGGCAATTATGAGTCTGGCCACCATTCTTCCTGTCTGGTCTTTGACGGATTCCGAAGCCACCAGGAAAGGGGCGCCGTCAAGGGAGGTCAGGATACTTTGTTCATCGCTGATCCGAATAAGACGAACGGATGGGTGGAGAAGCGACTGGGGTGGTTGGTCCGGCCATCCTTGATAAATCTCTCTAATCCTCCCCTTGCCGTCGATTAGAAGTGCGTAATGGATGTGAACAAGTTTACGCATGATCGCGGCATCGGGCAGCCATAATGGTATCTCGTGCCGGTGCATTACCGGTGCATCGCCGTCTAAAGAGAAATCGTCATGGAGGACATGATCCAGGAAGCTCTTTTGTGACACGATCAGCTTCAGTGTCTGCCGATATCCAGCCACATAGCCGTCGAAGCGGATCCGGTCCTCGTGGGCCTGGGTGTGGAGCATTTCCGTCAATTGGGCATGGGAAATATCCTTGAGTGTTTTGGTGAGGACAACATCCTGCACCCCCCACAGTATGATGCCCACAGACAATGTAATGAACAGCATTTTCGGCGTCAGGGGTATTTTGCTGACCCAGCTTCGCGTCATTATGGTTCCGCTCCCGTTACATCTGCCCGTTATGGCCTGGCACCGGTTCCCCGATTAGTTCATTTTCTTTGAACTTCCATCCTGCTTTTTTTAAACGGCTGACGGAGACGAATCCGAATCTGTCCGGGTTGAGTTTCTCAAATTCTTTTATCATATAACTCACCAGGTTCCGGGCATTCTTGTTTTCGACTCCCTTCCCCGTCCAGATAGTGAGATTGTAAGTCCGGTAGAAAGGATATTTTAAGGCAGCCAGCGCCTTGGAATCCGTCGGACCGTATCCGTCGATTTTTATCGGCTTGACCTTCCCCATGTTTTTGTTTTTTTCCACCATGGTCATGACCTCCCAGCCGATGGCGCCTTTTGCCCCGGCGACTTGAGCGATCATGTCCGGGATGGACCCGACCTCGGAAACGTAGGGACTAAACTTTTTGCCGCTGTTATGCAATAGCCGCCAATGTCCAGGGTTTTTGGGACAATGGAGCCTGGCGACCGCCTTGATGGCCAGACCGGGCCCGGGCTTTCCGGTTTGGGCCTTTAACTCGGACCAGCGGAATAGTTTTCCGGCGTAGATGTCTCTCAACTGCGCACTGGTCAGGTTGTCTATGGGGTTGTCCGGGTTGACAAAAAAAGCCTTGGACACAATCCCCATGGTATAAAACTGCAGGCCGGGCAGACGATCATCCTTACTCGGCGGGCAGCAGTATCCTCCCATGTCAATTGTTTTGCTTGCAAGCATTCCGGCCACCATCCCGCATGAGCCTTCTTGTACGATAATTTTTAGATGATTGTCCTGGGCGAATGTCTGAATAATTGGAAGAAGGGTGTAATAGATGTCTTGATCCATCATCATGGACAGATCCGCACCTTTCACTTCGTTATCATATTCAATAGGCTTCTTAATCCATTCATCAGGCATGGGCATTTCCTGGGACGGGTCCGAAAAGGCATCTCCGCGCACTTTCCCATGATTGTCGGCAGTCCCTTGGTCCTCGGGCGTTCCATGGTGGTCGTGAGCTCCATGGTGGTCGGCAGCCATGAGCGCCGGCGCCGGCAATAATATGGCCATAATAGCGAAAACCATTAGGCCCCAAAGGAAAAACCGTCTATCCGTGGGCGTCTTCATCATACTCTCCTTTTCCAGATCCCTCACCGACCGATGAAACCTGCCCCACAAAACTTACCTTGCCACAAATTTCGCGTCACCAGGTCATCTTTGATTTCTGCCAAATTTTTTTGTTTTTCTAGGGCCCAGGTCGGGGCCCGGAGAAATTCTCGGGGCGGGTCGCCGGTCAACCGCATCACGACCATCTCGGGCCGAAGATAGCTCAGGAAATCTCCGACCAGACGGACATAAGCCGCCCTGGTCAAGGGTTGGTACTCTCCCCGAAGATACATCTGATCCAGGGCAGTTCCTTTGACTATGTATAAAAGGTGGATCTTGACCCCAGCCACCGGCAGGGCGGAGAGATGTTGGGCGGTGGCCATCATGTCTTCCGGCGATTCTCCCGGCAGACCCAGAATGACGTGGGCGCAGACCTGAACCCCGATGCCCTGGAGGCGGGTAACCGTGGTCACAAAATCAGCAAAAGTGTGCCCCCGGTTGATCAGGGCCAGGGTCCGGTCATGGGCGGATTGCAGGCCCAATTCCAGCCAGACCAGATGGGTTTCGGCGTATTCGGCCAGCAGAGCCACGACTTCCGGTGAAACACAATCCGGCCGAGTGCCGATGAACAATCCGACTATGTCCGGATCGGCCAGAGCCTCGTCGTAGAGTTGCCGAAGCCGGGGCAAGGGGGCGTAGGTATTGGTGTAAGACTGGAAATAGGCAATGAATTTATTGACCTTAAAGCGCCGGTTCAAGCCTTGTTTGAGCGTTTGGATTTGCTCGGTGAGGGATAGACCCCGGCCGGCTAAGCCGGTTCCTGAGCCTTGATCATCGCAAAAGATACAGCCCAGGGTGCTGATGGTCCCGTCCCGATTAGGGCAGGACAGGTGGGCGTCTAGGGAGATCCTGTGGACTTTAGTCCCAAATATCCTGGTCAGGTAGGTCTTGAAGTCATGATAACGCGCCGTAGGCGGGTCAACCACGGCGCGTTTAATGGGGCTAGAGGTCATGGCACAGGTGCGGGCAAAGGGGAAATTACGCCTTGATATTGATAATGGTCCCGGTCATTTCGTTTTGGGTTTGAATGACCTTGGCGTTAAATTTGGCTTTGGCGGTATCGGCTGTCAGGCCGACCATCTCAGCGGTCAGGTCGGTGTTGGATCCCTCAACGGGTTTGCCGCCTCGGATATCTGTGATCGGGCCGGGGCTGGTGTCCTTCTTGACCGTCAGTTTCGGTTGACCATTGGGACCGGAATCAGTGGTTGGGATCAGGCTTTTAAATGACTCGGTATTGATATTGGCTAAATTATTGGCCCTGACACCAATGCTGTCAAAGGCCCAATTCATGCCGGCTAAGGAGGAACTAATGCCGCTGACCATATCCTGCCTCCAGTCCGTAGAGTTGCTGCCGGTTGGGAATAAAACTCATGATGAAGAAAAAACTTTATATTTTATTTTAAGTAGTATATCATAATGACGATGGCGTGGTCAAAATAATTTACAATAATTTACAGCTAATCTTTTT